>DASTVU010000142.1:0-4592 GCA_035758935.1 Pyrinomonadaceae bacterium
TCGAAGGTGCGATTCCTTTTGACATGTTTGGAGCTGAGTTCAGTCATCACGGGGAAGACTGCACGTTCGAGACGATGCTGAAGCGGTTCGGACTGAGTGAAAACAAAGGGCTGCGCGCGATCGCCGAGATCGTTCACGACATCGATTTGAAGGACGACAAGTTTCACCGTCTCGAGGCCGTGGGACTGAACGCGATTATTGACGGACTCAGTAAGGTCCTGCGAGACGATCGTAAGTTATTACAACAGACCGGCCTTGTTTTTGATGGACTTCATGCATTGCTGAGCAAGGATGCTGAGAAACCACGCCGCAAGACGAAAGGAAATGGAAAACGTTCTAAAAAGTAGACCCGCGGGTTGGCGCGTGCGAGTCACTGATTACCTCGCTCTCGAACGCAACGTCACGATTGCGTCTGCGGCGGTATTTCTACTCGGGTTCGGTGAAGAACTATGGAAGAAGTTTCTGCCAAAATATCTTGAAGCACTTGGTGCAACGACGCCAATCATTGGTCTCTTCGGCACAGCAGAAGATTTTTTCGATGCTTGTTATCAGTATCCGGGCGGATTTGTTGCTGATCGTTTTGGCCGGCGTCCAGCTTTTCTAATCTTCATTACACTCGCATCGCTTGGCTATCTTGTTTATCTCCTCAGCACTTCATGGGTGTTCTTGTTTGTCGGTCTTGCATTGGTGATGGCCTGGCAAAGCATGGCGTCGCCTGCAATTTTCGCCGTTATCGGAGACTCCCTGCCTCGCGAGCGACGAGCAATGGGATTCACCATGCAATCGATCTTAAAACGCGTGCCTATAGTGATCGCGCCAATTATTGGCGGTGCGCTGATCGCGTCGATGGGCCTGGTCAACGGTGTCCACATTGGCCTCTTGATCACGCTGGCTTTAGCAACGTTGACGATCGTTCTCGTACTCAAGCTCAGAACTCCTGAGCGACCCAGGCATGCGGTCAACATCAGGGGCGTTTGGCAATCATTTCACGGTGTACTAAAGCGTCTGCTGATTTCCGACATCATCATCAGAACTTGTGAGGGTATGACTGGGGTACTGGCCATACTTTATGTGACCAACGTTCACCGTGTCAGTATCGCGGCCTACGGCACTCTCATCGCCATTCAGATGATCACTTCGATCCTTGTATACATTCCGGCAGGAAAGATTGCGGATCGAATTGGACGAAAGCCATTTGTGATTCTCACATTTGTGAGTTTTGCACTGTTTCCCGTCGCAATTGTTTTCGCGTCAAACTTTGCATGGTTGATCGTCGCTTACGTGATCGGTGGTCTGCGCGAAATTGGCGAACCTTCAAGGAAAGCGATGATCGTGGATCTTGCGCACGACAACATTCGCGCGAGATCGGTCGGGCTCTATTACCTCGTTCGCAGTCTTTCGATCACTCCGGCAGCCGCGATCGGTGGATTGCTCTGGAAGATCGCGCCGCAAGTGCCGTTCGTTACTGCCGGAGTGATCGGATTAGTTGGAACTCTGGTCTTCATCATGACTGTCGAGGAACGTTACGCCAGTTAGGAACGCAATAAACGGAGGTTGTGATTATGGAAGGCTTGCTTAGAGATATTCGCTTCTCTGTTCGTTCACTACGCAAACGGCCCGCATTTTCATTGCTCGTCGTGTTGGTATTGGCAGTAGCCATAGCTGCTAATAGCTCGATATTCAGTATCGTGAACGCTGTGATCTTGAAGCCCTTGTCGTTCAAGGAACCAAATCAATTGGTATGGATTTGGGCACAACGCAAAACCGTCAGTCGTGCGTTCTTCTCGATTCCCAATTTCATCGACACACGCGACCAAAACCAGACACTTGCCGAAGTTGCACCATTCGCGATTTGGCCCGCGAACCTGACCGGACAAGGCGAAGCTGAACGTTTGCAGGGAGTGCGAATCTCGGCCAACGCAATGCAGATGTTGGGTGTCGAAGCTGCCGCAGGACGCGTGCTGGTGCCTGACGATGACAATCCAAATAACACTCGAGTCGTCATGCTGAGCTATGCGTTATGGCAAAGACGGTTCGGCGGAACAAGCGAAGTGCTGGGGCAGACGCTTACGCTCAATAACGACTCGTACTCAATAATCGGAGTCTTGCCACAGCGCTTCGTAATTCCCAACGCCGAGACTGAGATCATGGTCCCCTTGAGGATGGATCAGGATCCGAGACGCAACGAACGAGGCTCAAATTTTCTACGATTAGTAGCACGGCTCAAACCGGGCGTTACTCCAGCCCAGGCCGAAGCCGATCTTGGCGCTATTGCAAATCGTCTGCGTGATCTTTATCCGAATGAGAACGGAAATATCGCATCACCTCGTGTGTTGATGTTGCAGGATGAGGTCGTCGGTGGTTATCGCGAGGGCCTCTGGTTGATCCTCGCGGCAGTCGTCGTGGTATTGCTGATTGCCTGCGCCAATCTCGCGAGCTTTCAGTTGGCCCGGGCAGCATTACGACATAAAGAGATGGCGATCCGTTCCGCCTTGGGAGCCAAGCGCAAAGTTTTAATGCGTCAGGTCCTAACCGAGAGCATGTTGCTCGCGATTGTGGGTGGCAGCTTAGGGTTGCTGCTTTCCTTCTGGGCCAAGGATCTATTGTTGTCAGTGAGCCCTGCGGATTTCCCGCGCGCCTCGGCCGTGAGTATCGACGGTCGTGTACTTCTCTTTTCGGTGCTTGTCACCTTGTTTGCAGGGTTTGCTTTGGGCCTCGCCCCGGCTATTCAACACACGCGAAGCGATCTCAACTCTGACCTGAAAGAAGGTGGGCGCGAGGCTATGGGTCAAACCCGAAATCGTGTTCGCAGTTTGTTTATTGTCAGCGAGATTGCCCTTTCACTGGTATTGCTGGTAGCAGCCGGCTTGCTGCTGAAAAGTTTCGGGCGGCTTCGCGCAGTTAATCCGGGCTTTGACGCCAACCATGTTCTGGCCGTGCGTTTGTCTTTACCCGCTGCGCGATACTCAAACGCCGTGTCGGTGAAGACTTTTTACGACAAGATCAAGACGCGCATTGTTGGAGTACCTGGCGTAGAAGGGGTTAGCGCAGCCAGTGCGCTGCCGCTCAGTGGGCTGATCGCGCGGACCACATTCACGATTACCGGTCGCGCTCCAGTCAACCCAAGTGAAACACCATTCGCGCAGCATCGCTGGGTTGGACCAGGCTATTTTGAAACCATGAAGATCCCGATTGTGCGTGGACGCGACATCGCTGATAGCGACAACGATCACGGGGCGGGCGTCATCATCATCGATCAAGCGCTGCAGCGTCAGTACTTCGGTGCTGCAGATCCATTGGGAGCTCATGTGCTTATAAACATGGGCGACGGAAATCCCGCGCGGGACTACGAAGTCGTCGGCGTCGTCGCAGACGTCAAGCACATGGGCTTGACCGACGAACCGATGCCGACACTCTACGGACCCATTCCACAAGCTCCAAAATCTGCGGTGCCGTTCATGGCAAATAATCTCAGCCTGGTTGTGCGTACCGGAATAGACCCTGAGGCTCTTGCGGGAACGGTGCGTAAAGAACTCCGCAATGTGGACGTGGATGTCGCGACAGCGGGGGTCAGGCCGATGGGCCAATTTTTCGCCGCGTCTGTGGCAGCCCGCAGGTTCAATATGGAGTTGTTAGGGATCTTTGCGGCCACGGCATTGCTTCTGGCCGCCGCCGGCCTGTATGCAGTGATCGCTTATTTAGTCTCGCAACGCACGAGAGAGATTGGGATTCGTCTCGCACTGGGCGCAACACCTCGACACATCCTGCGTTTGATGATGGGCCAGGGAATGAAATTGACGCTGATAGGTGTCGCGATCGGGTTTGTTGGAGCGATAGCGGTCACACGTCTAATGAGGGGCCTTTTGTTTGCAGTAGCGCCCACCGATCTAATGACCTTTGGCATTTCCGCTGTTGTTTTGATCGTCGTCGCATTGTTGGCCTGCTTTATTCCGGCACGACGGGCAACGAAAGTCGATCCACTAGTGGCGCTGAGATACGAATAACTTGTCATGAGCAAGGAGGTAGATTGAAAATGAAAGCAGTATCACGCCGAAAAGTAATTTCGACTCTGGCGACCGGTGGCGCGAGTTTGGCTCTCGCCGAGTTCTTGGGTGCGGACGGAGCTAGCGGACAAACCATTGGACCTGTCGCCAAAGCCTTCCAGGGACAACACACACCGAAACCGCTACCGTTCGATCCGTCAAAGCTCAAAGGTTTGTCTGAAAAGCTGATCCGGTCACATTGGGAAAACAACTATGGTGGCGCTGTTAAAGCATTGAACGCGATCGAGCAGCGACTTGCCGCAATGCTGGCGGATAAAGAACTGCCGCCTTACATCTACGGTGACCTCAAGCGTGAAGAACTGGTCCGCACGGGCTCAGTTGTGCTGCACGAAAACTACTTTGCCAACCTCGGCGGCGACGGAAAAGCCAGTGGCAAGGCTCTTGACGTACTCAAGCAATGGTTCGGCAGTTATGAGCAGTGGGAAGCAGAGTTTAAGAAGACAGCTAACGCACTCGGTGGCGGTTCAGGCTGGACCATTCTTTCTTACAATCAGCATACGGGCGAAGTTCACAATTACTGGGCGTGGG
>DASTVU010000143.1:0-6099 GCA_035758935.1 Pyrinomonadaceae bacterium
AGCAAGTCTGCCGTCCGTGTTACCGCAGCGAGATCGCGCGTCCGCGAGTGACAAATCGTCACGGTCGCATCACGCTGCAAAAGCAGTTGCGCCATTGGTCGTCCGACGATCTGGCTGCGACCAACTACACACGCGTTTACACCACGTATTTCGACACCGCGATCATCAAGTAGTTCCATGATGCCTGCGGGCGTACAAGGCACAAAGACCGGTCTACCCATGGCCAGTTTGCCCGCATTCACCGGATGAAAACCATCGACATCTTTCGCGGGATCGATTGCTTCGATGATGACCGTCTCATTGATTGCGCGAGGCAATGGAAGCTGTACCAGAATTCCGTCAACTTCGTCACTTGCATTCAAGGAACCGACTAGATCGAGCAACTCAGCCGTGGTGGTCGATTCCGGCAGCGCGTGATGTTCGGAGCGAATGCCAACCTCTTCGCAGGCGCGAATCTTATTCTTGACGTAAACGGCCGATGCGGGATCGTCGCCGACGCGCACCGCTGCCAGGGTTACACGAAGACCGCCATCGATTTCCGCCTTTACTTCCTCTTTAATTTTCGCTGCCAGTTGTGCAGCTTCGAGTTTGATCATAAAAGTAAGCCACAAAAAAGCACATAAGGCACATAAAGCACAAACCGGGATATCTTCGGGAAGCGATGTTAATTTATTGTCTGTGCTCTTGTGCCTGTTTGTAGCCACATTATAATCCGAGTTATGACATTCGTCAGATTAATACTTTTTTTCGTCATGCTTTGCGCTGCTGCGATTGCGGCGCTGGCCCAGTCGCCGGATCCGATTGTAGCTGCGGTTGAAGCGGAAAATTGGCAAGCAGCTCGCACCGAGATCAACAAGGTTCGAGCAGCTAACGAGGCGCTTTTTCGAGACAAAAATTACGACTACCTACTCGGCAGGATTGCGGAGAGAACGGGTGATACGGCGACCGCGCTGGCAAGTTATCAGGCGATCGCTGCGAATGATTCCAAACTTAGAGAATATGCTCTGTGGCGACTCGCGAAGCTCGCGCGAGCCACGGGCGACCTCGTTCTCGAGCGCGAGCGGCTGCAACAACTCGTGGCCACAGCGCCGTCAAGTCTGCTCTTTGACCCAGCGACATTGCGACTCAGTGAGAGCTTTTTCGAAAGCGGTGACTTTGCGGCTGCGGCAAACAGCGCCAAACCGTTGACACTTTCGAAGAACATTGCGCTCGCGCGTGAAGGTGCAACACTGATTGGCCTCGCTTACGTGCGCGCCGGCAAAGCCACCGAGGCCCGCGATGTTTTTACGAAACTCCTGATGCAGATGCCTGATGCGTCCCGGCCTGATGACTTTGCACTTGAGGCAGTGCGACAGCTTGATGCACTCGACAACAAAACCCCGACGCTTTCCGAAGCAGATCATTTACTGCGCGCCTCGGTCTATCAGTTCAACCGCGACTTTTCGGGCGCTCGTGTTCATTACCAGGCCGTAATCGATCGGTTTCCACAAAGCACCACTGTTCCGAATGCGATGTTTCAAATCGCGCGCGGACTTTACAACGAAGCAAAGTACGACGACGCGGTTAAGCTTTTTCAGAAAGTTTTTGATTCGTCTCCGCAGTCAACCAGTGCTCGCGATGCGGTCGGCTTTCTCGGCTCGAGTTATGTGCGGATGAAACGCACTGACGACGCAGTCGCTGCCTACAAGCTGCTCATCGATCGCTTTCCTGATAATCCAACTCCGGATCGTGCTTACCTGAACATCATCGACGCACTTCACGAAGCCGGGCGTTATCCGGAAGCACTCAACTGGGTCCAGCAGACGCGGGCGCGCTTCAAGACGGATGTGGCCAACGCGGTCGCCCTTTTCGCGCAACTCCGCATTCATCTCGCTCAGGGAAGTTGGGCCATAGTCGTTCGCGATGCGGATGAGTTATCAAAGCTCTCGGATCTGGGTGGAACGCGTGTTCCCGGTGGTACCAACCCGCCTGAAGTGAACTTTCTGCGTGCATATGCGCTCGAAAATCTCGGGCGAACCGAGGAAGCAATCAATGCTTACCTCGCGATCCCAGATGGTCGAAATGAATATTACGGAACACGCGCCACGCAGAGACTGTTGGCTCTGGGAGCGAACGAGAAGACACGTACATTCGTCCGCATGCGTCTCAATAGCTTGCTCAACGACAGCAAGGTAAATAGTGCTGCCGGGCAATTTGAGCAGGCACGCCTCGCAGCGCAGTCGAGCTTGAGATTGACGAACGATCCACAGTTGAGGTCCGAGGCGCTGAAGTCTCTGCAGAATGCGTACAACGCTTTGAGCACTTATCGCATTCCGCAATTCAGCAAAGTTCCGTTGTTAAAAGTCGACACAGATCTGGAAGCACACGATGCGCTGGCCAACGGCCTGTTTCTCCTGGGACTTTATGACGAGGCGATTCCGGAGTATCTCGCGGCGCGTAAAGCGTCCCGTGGTCCTGACGAGGACTACACGGTCGCCGTGCTTTCTTTGCGCGCCGGCATTGCGAATCGCGCCGTCCGTTTCGGTGAGCAGGTCTGGAAAACTGTGCCGGCGGACTTCGTTATCGAACTGGCGCCACGCGAGATGGTCCAGCTTCTATACCCCACACCGTTTCGTGAATCGCTGTTAAAGCATACCGGAAGTAGAAGTGTGGATCCGCGATTTGTGCTCTCGATTGCGCGCCAGGAATCCCGCTTTCAGACTGATGCGAAATCGGTTGCAGCGGCTCGTGGCATGATGCAATTCATCGCTTCGACTGCGAATGAGATCGCTGCGCAAGTCAAACTAAACAACTTCAATCAGGACGATCTCTACAACGCCGACACTGCGATTCTCTTTGGTTCGCAGTATCTCGCGAATCTCTTCCAGCAGTTTCCAAATCAGCCACAGGCGGTTGCCGGCTCGTACAACGGAGGCGCTGACAACCTCGCACGTTGGATCGCACGCTCACGCGCTAATGAGGCTGATAGATACGTTCCCGAGATCGGTTTCACTCAAACCAAAGACTACGTTTACAAAGTGATGGCCAACTATTGGACCTATCAACGACTCTACGACGCCAAACTGCAACCCGCCACAACGAAATGAAGTCAAAAAAAGGCACCAAAAGCACATTAGTAGTGCTGCTCATGATGTGTGTTTGTTTCGCAATGTCGTGCCGGCGGAGTGGAAATGAAAAGCGCTATGACTTCAAAGGCAAGGTACTGGCGGTTGAGCCGGACAAGCATTCGGTGACGGTGTCGCACGAGGATATCAAAGGTTACATGCCTGCGATGACGATGCCATTTGCGGTTCGCAATGAATCAGACTTGCAGATCCTTGCAAAGGATGACGAGATTACGGCGACGCTCGTCGTCGACGGTTCGCACTCATGGCTGGAGGATCTCATCATCACCCGGCAGAGCGCAAGCACCTCAGCGATGCCTGGAGTGACGATCGCGAAGGAAGGCGACGAGGTTCCGAACTTCACCCTTCGTAATCAGGACAACCGTGAGATTCGCATTCAGAATTATCGCGGGCGAACGTTGTTGCTGACGTTTATCTACACACGTTGTCCGGTGCCGGATTACTGCACGTTGATGTCCAATAACTTCGCGCAGATCGATCGAGCCCTGAGCCAGGATGCTGGTCTATACGCGAAGACACACCTGCTGAGCGTCAGCATAGATCCTTCTTACGACACACCACAGGTGCTACGAAGCTACGGCGCCGCTCACACCGAGCGTTATCAAAACGAGACTTTTGCGCACTGGGAATTCGCAGGTGGGACAACGGAACAGGTCAAGAAAATCGCGGAGTACTTCGGACTAACCTATTTCCCGGAGAAGGATCAGATCATCCACGGACTGAGGACTGTGATCGTAAATCCCGACGGCAAAGTCGCGAAGATTTACACTGGAAACGATTGGAAACCCGAAGAGGTCGTGGAGGAAATCAGGAAAAATCCGTCCACAAATCCGTAAGATCCGTGGCTAAACTCCCTTAATCTTCTTGATCTCTTCGGTGAGTACAGGCACCGCTTCAAACAGATCACCCACAATCCCGTAATCTGCAATGTCGAAGATTGGCGCCTCGGGATCTTTATTGATCGCCACGATCGTGCCGGAATTTTTCATACCGACAAGGTGCTGGATCGCGCCCGAAATTCCCAGCGCAACATAAAGCTTTGGCGCGACGGTTTGTCCTGACGATCCGATTTGGCGGTCAATCGGTAACCACTCGGCGTCGCAAATCGGGCGTGATGCAGCGAGATCACCGCCAAGGACTTCCGCGAGCTTCTCTGCGAGCACGAGGTTGTCTTTGCTCTTGATACCACGTCCAACCGCAACAATAACCTCGGCCTTCGTGAGATCGACAGCCTGCTTCGCTTCCTGAAACGGAGCCTCGGGCTTCATTCGCACGTCGCCAATCTCAACCGCAACGTTTTCAACGGTGGCGCCGCCGCCCTTTGCAGCCTGGTCCGGCCGGTAAGCCCCAGTCTGAAATGTCGCGAAGACCGGCGCCTCACCATCCGACACCACATCCGCATCGAGCTTGCCGAGAAAAATCCTGCGCGTGAAACCGATCTTGCCGCCATCTGCTTTGGCGCGGATGCAATCGCTGATCAGCGACTTCCCAAAACGCGCCGCAAGCTTCGGCGCAAAATCGCGCACCTGGTACGTGTGTGTCAGGAACACAAAACTCGGATCGACTTGCCTGACGATCTGCTCCATCCCATCCGCATACGCATCCGGTGTGTACTCCGCGAGCTTCGGATTTGTCGCCGCAATCACTTTTGCAACGTCATACGCCGCGATCTCCTGTGCCAAACCGGCAACATCGGCTCCAAGCACAACAGCACTCACATTCTGCTGCAACTGCGATCCAAGCGCCTGCGCCGCCGCGATCGCCTCAACCGAACTACGATTCGCGACCCCACCTTTATGCTCAACAAAAACTAGTAATCCGTTACTCATCCGTTTTATCCGCGG
Organism: Pyrinomonadaceae bacterium; assembly: GCA_035758935.1. GTDB lineage: Bacteria > Acidobacteriota > Blastocatellia > Pyrinomonadales > Pyrinomonadaceae > PSRF01. The sequence continues at coordinate 4,970 of DASTVU010000143.1, forward strand.
TTAAAAAACTCGCGCCTCAACATGAAGCTTGTGGGCCAACTCAGCCGCACCAGCCTTCGCGTCGCCATTCCCAAGCATCTGCGTCTGTTTCATCTTCTGCGGAAGATAAATCTTCTCGACGCGTTGATGCGACGGTCGCCCAACAAGCTCTGCTGACGGCGTGACTTCCTTAATCTCTTTCTTCTTCGCGGCCATGATCCCCTTCAAGGTGGCGTAGCGAATCTGGCTGATACCCGACTGGATCGTAAGCAGCGCCGGCAGCGGCATCTCGTACCATTGATACCAACCACTCTCGAGCTCTCGCTTCACTCGCAGCTTATCTGCTGCCGCATCCAGCTCGATCACAATCGTGGCATGCGGCAAGCCGAGCAGTTCGGCCATGATGACGCCAGTTTGACCATAACCGTAATCGTCTGACTGCAAGCCGGTCATGATCAGATCAGGTTTCTCTTCGCGAATCGCATCGGCGAGAATCGTCGCCGCAGCATACGGCGTAAGAGGTGTGAGATTGTCGCCCGCGACGTGAATCGCACGATCGGCGCCCCTCGCGAGAGCGTCTTTGATCACACTCTTCACTCGTTGCGGGCCCATCGAACAAACAATCACTTCGCCGCCGAGTTTCTCGCGCACGCGCAATGCTTCTTCGAGTGCGTAACCGTCCGACTCGCTCACTTCGAAGGAGAGATCGCCCTCCTCAATCCATGTGGCGTCTTTGTTAATCCGCAGGATCGCATCTTTATTCGCGACCTGCTTCATCATTACTATGATTTTCATTTGGTACTTTGTGCTTTGTACTTTGTGCTTTGTGCTTGCATTACGGACCAAGTACAAAGTTCTAAGTACAAAGTTCTTAGATCTAAACTTTACCCCTCATACCTCTTGAACAACAACGCCGCGTTTGTGCCTCCGAACCCGAAGCTGTTTGAAAGCACGTATTCGACTCTGGCTTCGCGAGGTTCGTTTGGAACGTAGTCGAGGTCACAGTCGGGATCAGGATTCACGTAATTGATTGTCGGTGGTATGACATTGTGACGCAGCGTCAACGCACTAAATACACTCTCAATTCCACCGGCAGCACCGAGCAGGTGACCAGTCATGGACTTGGTTGAGCTGACTGCCAGCTTGTAGGC
>DASTVU010000144.1:0-6460 GCA_035758935.1 Pyrinomonadaceae bacterium
TGGGATGTAACACATAACAATTAATTAACCCTGAAAGGGTTCGGCCCGAGGGCGAACGCTTTCAGCGTTTGGATCTCGTTTTAATTTGTTTCCCCAGGGTTGTCGCTACGCTCCAACCCTGGGCTGAAATTAGCCAACGCCTTCGGCGTATTTTTCAAACTGCATCACTGCCACCTGCCGTATTAAAGGTTCAACGACAATGGAATCCAACTCACGCTGCTTACACTGTACGCGGCCGAATCCAAAGGCTCAGCTTCGTCTGTTCTGCTTTCACCACGCTGGTGGTTCGACGACGGTTTTTCACGCATGGAAAGATCGTCTACCCGAACACATTGAACTGTGGGTCGTGCGAATTCCGGGACGCGGTGATCGCGCCGCCGAACCGCCATTCAAACGCATCGCGCCCGTCGTTCAGGAAGTAAGCGAAGCACTCGTTCCTTTTCTAAAAGAACCGTTCGCTCTTTACGGTCACAGCATGGGCGCCGCGATCGCTTTCGAAACCGCGCGACTGGTCCGACGCCAGCATGGTGCACAACCGACGCGTCTGCTGGTATCGAGTTGCCAGGCGCCACAGCGTCTATACTTCGCACTGCCAACATACAATCTTCCCGAAGCCGAATTTATCGAAGAACTTCGCAGGCTCAAGACCACGCCGCAACCGCTATTCGACGATCCACGGTTGCTGTTGATGATGTTGCCGATGATTCGCGCCGACGTCGAGTTGCTGCAAACTTACGAATACCTCGCTGACGCTCCGCTCGACTGTCCGATCACGGTCTTCGGTGGTTTACAGGATCAAGTCACGAAGCTCGCCGGCATGATGGGCTGGCGCAAACAAACTACCGCGCAGTCGATTCTTCATCTGCTGCCCGGCGATCATTTCTTTATCAATTCTCAGCAGCAAGCCTTTCTTGAACTCCTTTCCGGCGAGCTCAATGCTTCTATTCCGCGGTACAGCGGAGTTCAAGCCCCAAGGCAAGCGGCCTGGGTAATTCATTAAACCCTCAAACAGCAGGAATACTAAAATGCGATCTCACACTGAGAGCGAATGGAGTAAGTGTCTGACAGAAGGCGTACTCGCGGCGATTGGAAACAGCCCGATGGTCCAACTGAAGCGAATCTTCCTCGACACTCACTTCCATCTCTTCGCCAAACTTGAAGCAACCAACCCCGGTGGCAGCTCAAAAGATCGAGCAGCGTTGTCGATCATTAGTAAAGCGATCGAGAAGGGCAGGATCAGGCCCGGAACGACAATCATCGAATCCAGTTCCGGCAACATGGGCATTGGACTGGCCCAGATCTGCGCGTATCTCGACTTGCGTTTCATCTGCGTCGTCGATCCCAAGACAACGAATCAGAACCTCGATCTGTTAAAGGCGTACGGCGCGGTTGTCGATATGGTGACTGACTGCGAGCGTCCGGGAGATTTTCTTCAGGCGCGGATCGACCGCGTGCAGGCGTTGCTGCGATTGATTCCGGATAGTTACTGGCCCAACCAGTATGCGAACCACGATAACGCTAAAGCTTATTACCAAACGATGCGTGAGATCGGGAACAGCCTCGGCCGAGATCCTGACTATCTCTTCTGCGCGACCAGCACGTGCGGCACAGTTAGAGGTTGCGCGGAGTACGTTCGCACTTATCAACTCAAGACGAAGGTGATCGCAGTTGACGCAATCGGCAGCGTGATCTTTGGTGGCAAGGCGCGCAAGCGGCTCATTCCCGGTCACGGTGCAGCACGACGGCCTGAGCTCTACGCGCCGAAGCTCGCCGAAGAGTGTGTACACGTTTCCGATCTCGACTGTGTTGTCGGCTGCCGGCGTCTGGTCCTGCACGAAGCGATCATGGCCGGCGGTTCATCGGGAGGCGTGATCACCGCCGTCGAACGTTTCAAGCATGAAATTCCGAAAGACGCCACCTGCGTTGTAATTCTACCCGACCGCGGCGAGCGTTATCTCGACACGATCTACTCAGACACGTGGGTTAAAGAACATTTTGGCGACGTGTCGCATCTCTGGGAAAACGCCCGAGCCGCCGCCTGATTCGTTCTAGCCACAAAAAGCACAAAAGAAATCGGCTTCGCACAATCCCGCCAACGGCAGTTGGCGGATCGTTCAAGTCCTTTCTATATGCAAACTAATTGTTGAGTTCTGAATCCCGCCAACGGAAGTTGGCGGATTATTCAAGTCCACACTGAGATCGGACTTGAAGTATCCGCCAACTTCCGTTGGCGGGATTAGAAGATCGGTTAAGGGTGGGTTTGTAGAAAGGACTTGAACCATCCGCCCACTGCCGTTGGCGGGATTTCGGAGTTCTTGTTCAAGGTGGTGCGGAGTGGAAAGGAGTGAGCCAATGTTGACTCAAACTGAAGAGAAGTTTTATCTGAAACCGAACGTTCAAGTGGAGCCTTTGGTCAGCCAGTGGCCGGCGTGGCCGTACCTGATCCCGCCTGCCACGTCGGCGATGAACACTGCTTACCTTCACATGAAGGTAATGAAGTCGTTCATCATGGCTCCCGAACTGCACGCCGCCACTCTCAAAGATCCCAACATGCGCGGCGGACTCCTTCTCAATCTCGAGCCACACAAAGTTGACGAAGTGAAAGCCTTGTCTGAGCGCACAACAAAAGAGTTGGCCCACCTGATCAGCCTGGCCGAAGCGATCAAGGCGCTCAATGAGTTGCTATTGAAAGAAGCGAAAGGCTTTTCTCTCGAAGGTATGTACAACCACGTTCCCCCGCTACTAAAGGGTTACGTAGAGCTGGTTTACGACCTGAACAATCAACCATCGTTTCGTTTGATCGAGAGCTTGTTGTACCGCAGTCCTTACTACGATCCATCTCGCCAATCGATCAACCTGGCGCTGATTGACTCCGACGATCGCCCGTTCCTTTACATGACTCCGCGGTTCGCCAACGGCCATACAGTCAACATCAACATTCCTTTCAACCATCAGGCTCTCGACGATCTGTTTTCGATGAAAACGACACCGCGAACTTTTGAAGACATCAAAGATCGACTTAACTTGCCTGACAGTGACAACGAGCGATTCCGCGCGTTCCTAACGACGGATCCGCCGCGACCAACTCGCAAGTACGACGGCGACGGTGTTCGTGTGCGCTACGTCAACCATGCGTGCATTCTGATTGAGACGAAGGACGTGAGTATCCTTACCGATCCGTTGTTGCCGTATGAATATGAACGCACGATGCCGTGCCTTTCGTACGCTGACATGCCGGAAGTTATTAATTACGCCCTCATCACTCACGGGCATGGCGATCATCTGGTTTTCGAAACGCTCTTGCAGCTTCGCCACAAGATCGAAACGCTGGTAATTCCACGCAGTGGTGGCGGCACCCTCGAAGATCCTTCGCTGAAACTTCTCTGCCAGCACATCGGGTTCAAGAACGTTGTCGAGATTGACGATCTGGAGACGATTGAGATACCCGGCGGCTCGCTCACGGGTTTGCCATTTCTCGGCGAGCACGCGGACCTGAACATTCGCAGCAAGATCGCGCACCTCGTTCAACTTCACGGTAAAACGCTTCTGAGTGCAACGGATTCGCGAAACGTGTCGCCGGAAGTCTATGCAAAAGTGCACGAGATTGTCGGCGATATCGACGTTCTGTTCCTCGGCATGGAATGTGACGGCGCGCCGCTTTCGTGGATGTACGGGCAGCTAGCGACCGGCAAGCTCGCGCGCGAGATGGACCAGTCGCGCCGGTTGAGCGGTTCCGACTACAAACTCGGAATCGAGATCGTGAATGCGTTGCACTGCAAGCAAGCGTATGTTTACGCGATGGGCCAGGAGCCGTGGTTGAGTTATCTGACAAGCATTCACTACACGGACCAGTCCAAACCGATCATCGAGTCGAATAAGTTGGTGGACGCCTGTCGCCGTCAGAACATCCTTTCCGAACGCCTGTACGGTCCAAAAGAAATTTCCCTTTAATCTAAACCCTGCGTCAACAGTCAGGATCCGCGCTTGGACCGGGTCAGTACCGTAACGCGGTAGCGTCGGGTCAGTTTCCTGAATGCACTACCGTCAACCCGACGCTACCGCGTTACGGTACTGACCCGGTCCAACAACGACTTCTGAGGCAAAGACTCTTAAATCCGTGTCTCAAAAATTCTCAACATTCATAGATCTTCTCCAGTATCGGGCGTCGAAGTCGCCTGATCGCACTGCGTTCATCTTCCTCGAAGAGGGTGAATCGGAAACGGCTCGCATAACCTACGCCGAGTTGCATCAGCGCGCGCGAGCGATCGGCGCGTGGCTACAGTTGCACAAAGCGACCGGCGAGCGTGTTCTGTTGCTTTATCCTTCCGGTCTCGACTACATCGCCAGTCTGTTCGGTTGCATGTACGCCGGCGCGGTTGCGGTACCCGCTTATCCGCCGCGTCACAACCGCACTCTCGACCGCCTCGAAGGAATTATCCACGATGCGCAGCCTGCATTTGCACTCACAACAAAAGACATTCAGTCGAAAATGGAATCGCTTGACGGCGATTCAAACAAGTCTCGCAGGATGAACGTCGTTGACACCGATCGGATCGACAAGAGTTTCGCAGAGTTCTGGTTTCACCCGTTTCTGAGCGAACGCTCTCTTGCCTTCCTGCAATACACATCGGGATCGACGGCAACGCCGAAAGGCGTGATGTTGAGTCATGCCAACCTTCTCTTCAACGAAAGACTGATCCAGAAGATCTTTCAGCAAACAGAAAAGTCGGTCGTCGTCGGCTGGTTGCCGCTGTATCACGACATGGGCTTGATTGGCAGCGTGCTGCAACCAATCTACAACGGCTCGAGTTGCATCCTGATGCCGCCCACGGCATTTCTGCAACAGCCTGTTCGCTGGCTCCAAACAATCTCACGTTACCACGCGACGACCAGTGGTGGTCCAAACTTCGCTTACGAGCTTTGCGCCCGCAAGATCGATGAGGAGCAGAAAGCGACGTTGGATCTGAGCACCTGGAACGTCGCATTCAACGGCGCCGAACCGATTCGAGTGGAGTCGATCGAGCACTTCACGAAGACGTTTGGTCCGCATGGATTTACAGCGAAAGCTTTCCGGCCCTGCTATGGACTTGCCGAAGCGACTCTGATCGTCTCCGGGCAAAAGAAATCCGGACCGCCCCTCGTGAAACGAGTTGAGGCGGAAGCTTTGACTTACGACCGCGTGGTCCAGGCCATGGATGGTACCGATCACGCTCGCCCGCTGATTGGTTGTGGCCATGCTCTCGGACAGGAATTGATCATCGTCAACCCCGAAACACTAACCAGATGCGCCGCGAGCAGGGTTGGTGAAATCTGGGTGTCAGGCAGGGGTGTCGCGCAAGGCTACTGGAACAATCCGGGTGAAACGAAAGCTGTCTTTCGCGCTTACCTCGCGAACGGCGATGGGCCATATCTGCGCACCGGCGACCTGGGATTCAAGCACAAGAACGAACTCTTTATCACCGGCCGCTTGAAAGATCTCATCATCATTCGCGGCGTGAATCATTATCCGCAGGACATCGAACATACTGTCCAGCGAGCTCACGAGAATTTGATGAATCACCGCGGCGCCTCGTTTTCGATTGAGGTCGACGGTGAAGAACAGCTTGCGGTGGTCCATGAGATACGGCCGCGTCGCCAGACGGATTTCGACGAACTAGTCAGAGCGATCCGCCACGCGGTTGCACGCGAACACGGCGTGAATGTTTCTACAGTCGCTCTCGTTAAGCCGGGAGCAGTACCCGTTACTACCAGCGGAAAGATTCAGCGACGCGCGTGCCGTCAGGCGCTGCTGGCGAACAGTCTCGAAGTGTTAAAGGTCTGGCAAGAGAGCGCGACGGGATCTGATGAAGTCTCGCTGTTGGCTGGACCACCATGGGATGCAATGGCGATTCAGGCGTGGTTGCAAACGGAAATCGCCTCGCGATTGCGATTAAGGGCCGGCGAAGTTTCGATGGATCGGCCGTTAGCAGAGTATGGTTTGGATTCGCTCGCCGCCGTTGAAATCAAACACAGCATTGAGAAGGTGCTGGGCGTGCAACTGCCGCTCACGAGTTTTCTGCACGAAACGACGGTGCAGGATCTGGCGGCGCAGGCGATTGCGCGCTTGACGAATTATGGATCAGCGGGTTGCGTGTTGACGCATTCGGACGAAGCGAGTGCGGATGCGCCGCTGTCACAAGGTCAACGAGCACTCTGGTTCATGCAGCAGTTAGCGCCTGCGAGCACGGCCTATAGCATCGTTTCTGCGCTGCGCATTGTGTCAGACGTGGATGCGGGCGCGTTGCGACGCGCATTTCAGTTGTTAACTGAGCGACATGCAATCCTGCGAACGACTTTTCCTGTGGTTGCGGGCGAGCCGGTGCAACACGTAACCGATCGGGTCGAGGCATCTTTTGAAGAACTGGACGCTTCGGCATGGAACGAGATCGAGCTTGATCAGTATCTCGACGCTGACGTTCAC
>DASTVU010000145.1:0-4766 GCA_035758935.1 Pyrinomonadaceae bacterium
GCCTTCCGTTCGTACTTCGTATCCGGCAACACAATCTTCATTGTCAACAAATTCTCCGGATTAAAGCCCGGATCGACATTACGCAGTCGCAGAAAACTATTGATCAGCAATCCCGCTCCAATCAGCAGCACAAGCGAGATCGCAACTTCCGCCATCACAAGCAAGCCACGCAAACGTTTACCGCTGCCGCCGGTTGCTGCGTCGCGCCCGCCTTCTTTCAGTGTTTCGATCTGGTTGAAACGAACAGACTGAATCGCCGGCGCTAGACCAAAGATCAAACCCGTCGCGACTGAGACGAGTAAAGTGAAGCCGAGAACTTTGTAATCAATCGAGATTGCGCGTGCTTGCGAAATATTTTCAGGGATGAAAGCCTTTAGAACGATGAGTCCGGTGTAAGCAATCACGAGGCCTACGAGTCCGCCCAAAGTCGACAGGAAAACACTTTCAGTTAGAAACTGCCGGATCAGTCTCTGTCGTCGCGCACCGAGTGCTACGCGTACCGCGATCTCTTTTTGTCTCACTGCTGCTCGTGCAAGTAAGAGATTCGCGACATTCGCGCATGCGATCAGCAACACGAGTCCGACGGCGCCTAACAAAATCAACAACGCCGGTTTGATATCTCCTACGAGATGTTCGTGTAAAGGCGTAATCACCGCGCCCAGATCTGTATTAAAATCGGGGTACTGTTGTTGTAGTCGCGTGGCAATCGTGCTCATATCGGCTTGAGCCTGGACCAACGAAACGCCGGGTTTGAGTCGCGCAACCACCTGGAGATAGTGGCGACCACGGTCTGCCGCTTCCTCCGGAGTAAACGCAATTGGGACCCAGGCTTCATCATCGGCCGTTGGAAACTGAAAGCGCGCGGGCATTACACCGACGACGGTGTAACCAACACCATTCAGCGTCAAACTCTTGCCGACGATACCGGCATCACCGCCAAACCTTCGCTGCCAAAAGCCATAACTCAACACGACCACCCGTTCTGAACCAGGTTGATCTTCTGCCGCGGTAAAAACGCGCCCGAGCTGTGGCTCTACTCCAAGAATGGGAAAGAGATTGGTGGAAACACGTCTGCCTTCCAATCGTTCCGGATCACCTGAGCCAGTTAAGTTGAAACTGGTCTCGTCCATCGCGGCCATTCCTTCAAAGACCTGGTTCTGATTGCGCCAGTCGACGAAGTTTGCAGCAGTCGGAGTGTCTTGTGGGTATCCGGCCTTTGTCGCCTCTTCCCAAACCATTACCAGTCGCTCAGGATCTTTGTAAGGCAATGGCCGCAGCAACACGGTATTCACGACGCTGAAGATGGCCGTGTTTGCCCCGATTCCCAAAGCCAACGCGATGACGGCAACGATTGTGAAGCCCGGGTTCTTCCGCTGCAGTCTTATGGCATAACGCAGGTCGTGCAAGAAATCTGCTAACAAGTTCGTTCTCCCTCCTCCCGCAACGGATGGCTCTTTCGCCCGCCTTCGCGAGCGCCGCATTTCTCTCTGCATTAGATCGGCATCGTCGAGTTCCGCGAGTGCTGCTCGTTTTGCTTCGGCTTCAGGTAGTCCGGCTCTAAGTGAACGGTCGTAAACATCGTCGAGGTGCTGGCCCAACTCTTCGACGATCTCGGCCTCATGAGCCGGATCCAGATTAAGTCGCGACAAGCGGCGCCGAACTTCTTGTCTCCAATCAGGCATGCTCAAGTCCGGTAATGCGGTTGATGGCTTCGACAAACTCCTGCCAACTGTGCCGTTGTGCGGCGAGCACTTTCCGGCCCTCGGCAGTTAAGCGGTAATAACGACGACGACGCTGGCCCGCTTTCTCAACCCAGCGCCCCTGAATCCAACCACGGCGTTCGAGTCGATACAGCAGTGGATAGAGCGAGGCCACGTTAAAACGCAGCCTCCCCCGCGAACGCTGTTCAATCAGGTTTCCGATGTCATATCCATGCCGCGGCTGGTCTTCAACCAGCGAGAGTATCAACAACTCCGCACTCCCCTTCTTCAGCTCACGGTCAAGCATCTGCGAAAGCTTATATGGCATAGCGATATATTATTGAGGTGTATATCGAATCGTCAACCTTGAAGTTTCGGGTGGGAGATCCTTATTTCCAGACTGGTTTCGCGGCGGCTCAACCGTGTAGAATGCCGGTTGAATATGAGCCAGACAATACCTGCACACTTTGACGGTCAACACATCCTCCTTGATGAAGCGGTTGAACTTGAGCCAAATACAAAGTTGCTAGTTACAGTGCTACCGAAGGATGCGGATGTAGAAGTCTGGCGGGCTCTCTCCGCGAAACGTCTCGAAGATGCATATGCTGAAGAGGAAGAAGAATACCCTTTAGACCTGATTAAAGAAGCAAACACCGAATAATGAATCAAGGTGATGTGATCCTCACTCCCGTCCCTCAAGCCGACGGGAACATCAAGAATCGTCCAGCCATTTTTCTCAGAGAAATGCCGCCCTATCGAGATGTGCTTGTGTGTGGTGTGAGTACACAGTTACATCACGAGGTTAAAGGCTTTGACGAAGTACTCCGGTCGACTGATTCTGATTTCAGCGCCACGGGTCTAAAGTCGGACTCATTGATCCGACTGGGGTTCCTAGCGGTGATACCACGAAAGGCTGCGCTCGGTTCTATCGGCACAATTTCGGCAGCGCGGCATAGACGGTTGTTGAAGCGGCTAAGCGATTATCTGACGCGATAGGCTTTAAACCACAGATAGACGCGGATGAAGACCGATCAAAATCGAATCTGTCTTCATCCGCGTTTATCTGTGTCTAAGTTTTACTTTGGAAATTACTTACATTTGCTGTACCCGCAGTCCCTGCAGAAGTCACAGCCGCTAGCGTGTTCGAGTTGGCCGTGGCATTCGGGGCAGATGCCGATCATGTTGGACATGATGGCGCCGGTGACGGTTTGCTGAGGGTGATGTTGGGAGTGCTGTTTGCTCGCAACGGCACGTGCGGAATCGGGAAGATCCTGGACGCGACGGACCGTGATCATGATGCACTCGGCAACCGCCTGCTCAGGTGAAGTAAGCAGTCGCTCGTTGAACCACACTGCGTGTGTACCAGTAACCTTGTTCAAGCTGTACGCGACTTCCGCGGCATCGAATCCACCACGCAGCATCTTCGACGCCAGCAAGCCCACGCCGCCACTGATTGGACCGGTCGCGAAAACTTCCTGAATCATCTTGCCGTCGTGGTTAACTGTGACGTAAAGATTCTGGCCGTCGAACGGAATCTGCCAGGTCGCACCACGAAGCTCACGCGGCCGTTCGATCCGGATCGCGGTCACAGCCGGAACTTTGATTGTCTCCGAGTGTTCGCGCGCTATTGCTTCCTGACGAGCCGAGGCATCGTCAGCCGCGGTTGCTTCAGCAGCACTCACACCTTCATCCAACGGCTCGACGACCGCTTCCGGATTGCAGGCAACTTCACCTTTTGGTTCCTCAGCCTTCATCGACGTGAGCACCTGATTATCACGTGAACCATCACGATAGTAACTGACCGCCTTGCAGCCAAGTTGACGTCCGAGGCGATAAAGCGCGTCCACCGACTCCACCGTGTCGTTAACCGCACCGTTGCAGGTCTTCGACACACTGTTGTCGACGTTGCGCTGAGCAGCCGCGAGCACATGAACGTGCTGCTCAGCGCTTATGTTCATCGCCGAGATAAAATGTGGCGGCAGTTCCTGCTCGTGTTCCACGACGTAAGCTGCGGCCGCATCTATCGATTCCTGATCATGCTGGTCCACATCGATACCAAGCGCATTCGCTGCAAGCGTATGCACGTAAGTTCGCGTGCCCAGCGTGTCTTTACGAACGTAGGCCCAGGAGAAATTTGGCTCGATACCGGAAGAGGTCTCTGCAACCAGCGAGATCGTTCCGGTCGGCGCAATGGTGGTCACTTCATAGTTACGCGGTGTCAGCGGCGTATCCTTCGGAATCCCAATCTGGTTGTAGAGAAACTCGGTGTAGGCTTCGCGGTTTGGCTCAAACTCCGGAAACGCGCCTTTCTCTGCGCCGAGACGATTGCTCTCCATCCACGACTCGCGTCTTACAAACCCCATCACCTCGTCCATCAAATCGATCGACGCCGCAGACCCGTAAGTTATGTTCAGGTTCAAGCACAGATCTGCAAAACCCATGATGCCCAGGCCCACAGGTCTCGTACGATGGACCACGTCGTTGATCTCGGGCAGCGGCCAGGCACAAGTGTCGATCACGTTGTCGAGAAAACGAGTGCAGAGATGCGTCACATTACGCAGACGATCCCAGTCGATCCGTTTTTCGGGATCGTAAAACTTTGCGAGATCGATTGAACCCAGATTGCACGAGTTAGAGAAGTGTAGAAACTGTTCGCCGCACGGGTTGCACGAGTAGATTGGGCCCATCGACTTCATCATGTGATTGTGACGATTCACTTCGTCGATGAACGCGATACCCGGTTCGGCATACTTATGTGCACTGGCAACAATCCGGTTCCAGATATCGGGCGCGAAGATCATTCCCGCTCGCGGTGGTTCTTCGATCGTGCAGTTGGAAAGATCAGCCGCGAGAAATGCTTGTCGATCACAGAATGTCACAGTTGATCCATCCGCAGTTCGGTAGACAACGTAATCGCCTTCGCGAACGGGATCGTGAATCGGTTCGGTCCATGGCTGGTCATTGAATTCCAACTGAAACCACTCATTGTTATCGACCGCTTTCAAAAACTTATCTGTGACGTTCACCGAGATGTTGAAGTTCGTCAGTGAATGCTGATCGTTTTTA
>DASTVU010000146.1:0-4430 GCA_035758935.1 Pyrinomonadaceae bacterium
TTCCGCGCTTTGTCGTGCTGTTACGTCCAGGACGAGGGAAAGAACCGAAACGAGTTTGCCGCGCTCGTCACGCAATACCGAGTTGTACCACTCGCAGTAAAGAATTGAGCCCTCGCGCGTGTAATTGCGATTGCGAGTCACGCCCTGAACTTCTACGCCTTCGCGCTGGCGATTTGTCACGAGTGCCACTGCATCGACGTCGTCAGTAAAAACAAAGCGCCACTCGTTAACGTGTTTCCCGAGCACTTCTTCCGCTTTCCACCCGAAGAGATGTTCAGCAGATGGAGACCAGCGTGACACGCGAAAGTCGCTGTCCCATTCAACAACGGCGAGTGGCGAACTCTCCACGTGAAATTCGAGACGTCTGGTTGCTTCTTCAGCTTGCTTGCGCGCACTGATGTCAGCGATGACAGCGATCACGCCCGCGACGTTATTCTGCTCGTCCAGCAGAGGTGAATAACGACTCTCGAAAACGCCGGTCTCCGACGGACCGTAAAGATGACTCTCCGTAATTGATTCCTGTCCTGCGAGCGACGCGGAAAAGCAACTGTCGCTATCGCCTTCGCGCAAAAAAGGAAAGATGTCGACCACGCGTTTGCCCAGCACTTCGTCGCGGCTGAATCCCGAGATCTGCTCCATTGCACGATTCCAGGCTACAAGCCGGCAATCGCGATCAAACGCGAATATACCGTCGACGCTGGCGTCGATCATTCGCTCGAGTAGTTGTGCGGAGTTACTTTCCAAGTTTTGGGAGCCACGGATCGGTGTGAATCGGTGGTCTATTGTCCAAACGTGAGCAGCATCAATGCGGTCGCGTCGCGGACCAATATGTTCGTACCAAGTATTACGGGGTTTGCAAAGGTCGACGCCTGCGCTACTTCATAACGACGTTCGACCGTAAACCCCGGCGTGCCGCGTTTCGCGACGATCAAGTCTGCACCGTTTGTCAGAAAGATTACGTGTTGCGGAGTGAGCAACAAAGAAGCGTGCTCGCCTTCTCTGCCCTCAGTGGTCCAACGCACTGCGCCTGTCTTTGCGTCGATCGCGAAGAACTGTCCCTTCCTCTTTGACGAATGACCATAGACCAGGCCGTCGCCAAAAACCGGGGAACTCATGTACATCGCGATGTCCGGATTTTTCCAGATCTCGGTTGCTTGCCACTTGCCGGCAGTTTGGGCCAACGTGTAAGCGTGAGTTCCCTGTCGAGTTCCTGACACGATGAGCTGAGCGCCGGTCCAGAGTGGCGTGGCACTGTTCTCGTGCCATTCGTCAGGAAACGGCGCGGACCACAACTCTTTGCCTGTTTTTCCGTCAAGACTGACGATGGAACCTTCGGTCATCGTAACAATTTGCTGACTGCCGGCGACTTCAATTACCACGGGCGAGGCATAGCCTGGTCCAAGTCCGCGCCACTCCCATTCGGTTGCTCCGGTTGCGGGATTAAGTGCATGCACCTGTCCACCGTGAATGTCGCTGCCGATTTGGACCACGAGACGTCCGTTAACAATCAGGGGTGAAGCCGCTGTGCCACAGAACAGTTTCGACGTATCGATCGATTTTGAGAAGTCTCTGGTCCAGAGTTGTTTGCCAGTCGCGGTGTCCCACGCAGTAAGGACGCCAGTTACTCCGAGTGTGAACAGTCGATTACCAACGACGAGGGGAGTTGCGTTTGGTCCCTTCGCCATTTCGACCGCGTACTGATTCTTCTTGAATTCAGCCTGATATTTCTGCTGCCACAGCAATTTGCCGTCTGCAAGATTGATACTTGCCACGATCTCTTCGGGATCGCGACGGCCGTGCACAAACACCTTGCCACCGGCCACCACCGGCGAGGAATACCCTTCACCAATCTCCACGCGCCAGGTTTGTTTCAATGACGGCGGCCACGTCGCCGGCGCGTATTTGCTGACCACCGATCCATCTCGCGCCGGCCCCCGCCACTGGGTCCAATCCTGCGCCTTAGCACTGCTTGTTACCACAAAAAGTAGGACGACTATGCCACTTATTAATCTTGCTTTATCCATGATACCTCTTCCGAGACAGGGGGAAGATCATGCCACAAAAAGGCACAAAAAGCACAAAAAGAGTCGGTACCCAGACAATAACTGTCTCTGCCCTCTTTCTTAGTTTTTGTGCCTTTTGTGCTTTTTAGTGGCTAAATTTTGTGGCTTAAACGACGTCGGCGAAGCTCTTGCGGGTGCGGGCGAACCACCAGTAGCCGAAGATAAAAATTATCAGGGCGAAGGCGCTGAAGTAGGCAAGACCGCGCCAGTCGGGGGCGGCGCCGTCGAGGAAGATGCGACGGTAGCTGCGGATCAGTGAAGTGAAGGGGTTTATGTTGATGAAGGTGCGAAAACGCTCCGGGACGATCGATTCCGGGTAGATTATCGGCGTCAGATACATCCACGCCATTAACAACAACGTGATTCCCTGAGTGATGTCGCGGAGAAAGACGCCAAGCGAGGCGATGAGCCATGCGGAGCCCAGTGCAAATAGTAGTTGCGGGATAAGCAGGACCGGCAACCAGAGTCCGGTTAGTTCGAGACGCTGCCGGATGATGATCGTTGCGAGCAGCAATCCAACCGTTCCGAATAGTTGGGTGCCCAGTGCCGCGAAGACCTGCGCCGCCGGCAATGCTTCGAGCGGAAAGACGACCCGTTTGACGAGATTTGAATGGACCACGATCGTGTTGGCCGACTGCTGTATCGCCTCCTGAAACATCGTCCAGGGTAAGAGGCCGCAAAAGAGGTAGAGTGCGTAGTCCCAGTGAGAATCGTTTGCGGCGAACCGGGCGCCAAAGATGCCGGCAAAGATGAACGTAAAGATCGCAATCATCACGATTGGTGTCAGCACTGCCCACGCGATGCCGAGAGCTGAGCCTTTGTAACGAGCCAACAACTCTCTCCTGGCAAACGAGAAGATCAGCTCCGCTCGAGATGGAAGCTGCCAGAGCGGCTGCCAAACGTTACGATGTGTCGTGGATTGCATCACTGGACCATCCCCCTGCCACACCAACTGTTCTTATTGTGCCACCCGATCTCGACGTCGCGCGCGCCGATGTCGCGCCACCACGTTTCGAATTCTTCACGCGAAATGTAGAACGCGGTAGGCGCCACGAGATGATCGAAAACGATCGTGTGCTGCTCGCGCCAGCCGAAGCTGGAGAGTGAGTTCAAGTAGTCGTTGTAAAAAAGGTGTCTCGCCAGCGATGAACCGCTTCGGTTAAGTGGTCCATAAACTAACTTCGTCGCCAGATACATACAGGCTGCAGGAATTTTTGACAATTGCAAAAGAACGCGTTGATCGATTCGCGACGTGACACGCTCACGCACAGGATTCACCCAACGCGTGATCCACTCATTGTTCTCGGCTCCGTAGATCCATGCTGAGATGTGTCCCCCGGGTTTCACCTTCGACGCCAACGACAGGAATCCCCCGCGCGGATCCGGTAGATGATGCAACACGCCAACTGAAAACGCGTAGTCAAACTTTCGCGCAAGCGGCAGGTGATAGATATCAGCCTGAACGATGTGTGCGTTGGGCAGTGATCGAGTAGCGGCGAATGCAGTCTCAACCGCGACGCTCAGGTCGATGCCGATGATCTCGCGGGCACCCCAACGTGCTGCGAGTTGCGTATGCCGGCCCTTGCCGCAACCTCCTTCGAGCACAACCTTGTCGCGAAAAAACTCCGGCGTGACGGGAGCGATCCAGCCGAGAAATTGTTCGGCGTATCGATCGTCTTCCTGTGTGAAGTGCTGCCACTGCCAGCCAAAGTTCGTCGCTGTTTCGCGTTTGTCAGTTTCAACCTGCTCGAGATTCGCGAAGCGCGGAATTCCGGAAGTTATCGGAAATGCAGACGAGCAGGACAAACAACGTAGCTCGCCCTCCATGATCTCTTCAGCTTCCGTCTTACCCACTGAGAGATCCAGAGATCCTTCACACGATGGACAGATGAGATACGCGAGTAGACTTTTCTTCAAGCACAGCCAATATAACATTAGCCACGGATAACACGGATTGGTAGCTAGTTACATTCGCGGCTAGTGCGAGTGGCGACCATGCCGAAGCGGTTTTGATACTCGGCGGATTGGAGAAAATTGCAGACTAACGAACGCGCGGCATCCGCATCGCGGAGTGGCTTGCTCTTCAGCGTGTTAACCCACGCGTTGTATCCGGCTTCATCCGGGCTGCGGCGCAGATAGGTGAAATACTGGAAGACCACAAGAGCACTATTGTAATTAGCATCCACGACGCGCTGATCGGAGGCGAGACGCGCCAAAACCATCGCCCGACCATTCGCCGCATCATCGAGCAGACTAATCAATAGACTTCGATCGGATCCGAGATCGACGCCGGAAGTTTGGGCCAACGTCGCCACGATCGAATCAACAAACTCCGCCGGCTTCATCGTCGCCGGAAACTTGCGCTTG
>DASTVU010000147.1:0-11359 GCA_035758935.1 Pyrinomonadaceae bacterium
ACTATTGACAATGGTCCGAACTTACCTTTTAATTGCGCTATTGTTTCGGATTCCTCCATAAACAACGATTTTTCTCACGAAAGGACCCAAATGATTTTTACCTCAAAACGCCTCTTGCTGGCAGTATCCTTACTACGCCACCTTGGAAAGCATTTACCCTGGATTGCCAATAGTGGCAACAACCACCCGGGTCCATGACACTGACACGAACTTCGCCAGCGCAAGCCGCTGAGCCGTGGCCACAAGAACTCCGACGATTGCAAGCGCAATGGAATGTGCCGCCAGTTGCGACACAGAAAGCTCACGACTTGCATGCCCACCAGTGATCCCGTGGGCAATCGGCGTGTATAGAACATAGGCTACCAGAAGAGCCGCTGTGTTCTGCATGATCCATGCACGCACAAAGCTGGTTAGCATAGTTTCTCCTTGCCTGTGAATGCAGTCCAACTCCCATCAGCGCTTTTGACGCAGAGTTTCCATCTCCTTTTAACCAGGTGATGATACGGTTCCAACTCGGAATGCTTTGGGACGCCAGCATAACATTTAACTCGTGTCACCGATTTGTTAGGAAGCTCGTTGGACACTCTGCTCTGTCAGTAACACGATGGCGAGCATGGCATGCCAGAGACCATGGGCGTATTGAGAGATACGTTCAGAAAGCCCAAACCATGGCGTCGGCTGATTCGCGGCGACTTCCGGAACGTACGAGAATGCCAGACTCGCAAGTGCGACGAGTATCAAAATTGTGCCTATAGAGTAGAAGCGGAACCAGCTCGGAAATGCCGCAACGCCCAGCGCGATGCTAGCAAGAACGAAGGGATTGATGGCGAGGATCACATGCATCGTGTCCGTAAAGGTTAAGGCGGCGCCGCGCATGTGCATCGGGAAGAAATTCCAAAGCACGAGGCTGTTAATCGCGTTGCCGGCGATCATTAGGCCCAAGACACGCAGAAGGAGCCTTCCGTTAGATGATTGCCACACACCGAACGCAAGTGCCAGAAAGAGTACGCTCGCCAGACTGAACAAGGGTACGACGAGGTGGCTCGTTGGGGCGCCTATTGCAAACAGCTCGCTCACCGCCTGCGCCGTAAAGCTGTAATCTGGATACCGGAGACCCGCTAATATGTCAGTAATGATGTAAACAAGAGGTGCTAACAAACCGCACGTCAAGAAGAGCGTCCTCAACCTGTTAAAGGGAGCTAGCGAGGTAAAGCCGGTCATAGCTCTTCGTACTCATGACAGCGCCGGGGCGCGAATCAAACAATACCGCTTACCAGACTTCCAAAGCCCTGCCTCTTGTGCAGAACGATTTACGGTTTCCATTTCCTTCAGCCAAATTATAATCTGGTTCCAACTCGGAATGCTTTGGGACGCCAATACTCTTAAAGAACGTGCTAACCTGGATGGCTCGGTCGAAATCTGCTGTAAGTGATCAAAATATGCGCCTCTTCCGTCGAATCCCTGGAAGTGAACGATAAGCGACCTAGCGCACAGACGGCTCGGCTAGCTCTATCCTAATGTGCTGTTGTCTAGGCGAAATTCAAACTCAGAAGAACTGTTCCGCCTTCATTACACTGGTGTAGTCGCAACCTCCAAGCGTCATTTCCCCGAGTAAGAAGAAAGAGAGAAAAATGAACTCCAATACCTTTGGGATCAAGAGCTGTTTTGTTCTCGTCCTCGCGTGCTTTCTTTCCTCTGACGTTGTTCTGGCTCAACACAAGGACATGATGGGCGGCAATTGGAACAATCCGGTGAGCGCGTCTATTGGAAACATCATCAATGATCGTATTTGGGAAAGAATGCGAGCTAAAGCGCGCGCTCGACGAAAGAGCGGAAATTCGTCTTCGGCCAATTCCTCTGAGTCGAGGAGTCGAATAACGGATCCGGAGCCAACCAAGAAATCAGCCGCGCAAATCGCCGCGGCAACGCGCTTTCGTTCTACCGGAACTCAGCTTACGACCCGCGCGCTCGCCAACGCTTCTGGGAATACGCCTGAGGAGAAGGAGCAAATGTTCAAAATCATGGGGGCAGCTCTGACGCTATATGAAACGGAGGCGCGACGCCTTGGCAGGCCGAACGACTTCGCCCTCGCCCTCGCAGTAGCTCTCGCCGTCAATAGCAATGTCTATAACGGAAAGCCGGAACCGCAAGAGGCCCGACTTCTCGAGATCGCTGACGCAATCGGCGAGTTAATGGCGGAAGATAACGTCTTCGGAGGAATTACCGACAAACAGAAACAAGAGATGTACGAGAGTATGGTGATTTTCACCATGTTGGTCCAGGCGGGAGCAATGGAAGCGAAACAAAACGCCGACGCTACAGAGGCCGAAACATATCGTGCGCTTGCGGGAAAGGTTTTGCAGAACATAAGCGGAATGCCACCCGAAACAATACGGCTCGATGCGGACTCCGCAAGTACCGCCGCAGCTAGCTCAACTCCCCAGCGTGAAGAATCAGCTGCGCCGGCCGTAGCCGCGAATGCTGCGCCAATGCATGCAGCCGCCCTAGTGAAAGAATTTGAGAGCAATGAAGTCCGTGCCAACCAGTTATATATCGGAAAACGGATGCGCATTGTGGGAACGGTTAATTCAATCGAGATCAATAATGACGGAAAGATCATTCTGACTTTCAAGTCATCGGTTTCAACTTACAATAATGCCCGTTGTTACTTTAGCAAGTCACAGTCTGCGCGGGTTGCGTCGCTAAATGCGAATGAACAAGCCACGGTCGAAGGAACCGTCCGCGGACTGGGAGGTGGTTGGGAAGGCGCAAAAGCATTTCTTGTGTTGGAAAACTGCATCGTTCCGTAAGAAGGCGAACAGAACTAATTGCCATATTCGAGTGTGGATGACATGACGCAGTTCCCGTGACTGTTTTACTGGCTTCGCATATCGATTTCAGCACAATTTTGTAACAGCATCACAACCCGCGGTAATTGACTGTTTTATGCTCGCGCGTATAATCCCCTCACCTTCTCGTCCCAGAAAAAAATTCCCCCACCTCCTAATCGTCCCAGAAAAAAATTCCCCTTTGCCTCGCTCGCGCTCGCACCCTGTGTGCGACTCAATTGTCTTCTCGAAAGATGAGGTAGTGTTATGTCTCTCATTGCTCAACCTTCCAGGCGCTTGGTTTTTATGTCGTGCGTTCTTCTGATTGCTGTCACATTGGTTCCCTTCACCCACGCAACGGTGAAACGCAAGCCGTCGCAAACCGCGGATGCGATAAACCCATACTACGTCGGCCGGTGGGAGAAAAGTTTTACGTCTGTCATCGTGGTCCATGCATCGGTCTTGCCCAATGGGAAAGTGCTGCATTGGTCACCAAGCTCTGGTCCAACCCCCAGTCGTCTTTGGAATTGCGTGCTCAACAATGGACTGTGTGACCCTGATGTTAACAGCAACAACCTCCAGGACATTTTCTGGGCTACGACCGACTTGTTTTGCAGCGGCCACTCGCTCTTGCCGGATGGCCGATTGTTCGCCGCCGGTGGGAGTGTTTTTGGATCAGGAGAACTGGGCACAGTCGCGACAACCATCTTCGAGGCCAATCCTCAACCTTCGCCAAGTCCGATGGCATCGAGTGGACCAAACATGACGGAGGGTCGTTGGTATCCGTCGACGGTGACGTTGGGTAATGGCGAGACAGCAATTCTTTCTGGCATTCACTGCGCGCCTGGAGAAGCGCCACCTTGTCAGAACTATGTGTTTAATACCATCCCGGACGTGCTAGACGCAGCCGGTACATCCTTGCGCAAACTTTCAACCGCCTCACTGTTCCTCCCGCTCTTTCCGAGACTGCACCTGGGGGCCGACGGACGCGTCTTTTATGCGGGACCAAATTCCGGGTCTCGTTGGTTAGACACCTCCGGTACCGGCGCATGGGGCACCACAATCAAACATTACTTCTATTCTCAACCGCCTTACTTCATCACGGATCGCGACTCCGGCTCTTCGGTGATGTACGACGTTGACAAAGTGATGATTGCCGGAGGTGGCAATCCTCCGACTAACACCTGCGAAAAAATCGATCTGAAGGGGGAGGTTGGCAACTGGGAGGCGACCGGATCGATGCAGTTTGCACGCCGGCACCTGAATCTGACCATCCTGGCCGATGGAAAAGTTTTGGCCACTGGTGGAACGAAGGGCCCCGGTTTCGATGATAGTTGCATCCACAACACAATTTTCGCGGCCGAGTTGTGGGATCCGTCGAGTGGCATCGGCAATTGGACCACACTTGCCAGCATGTCTCACCGCAGGCAATACCATTCCACGGCTGTTTTGCTCATCGACGGTAGAGTTCTTGTTGGAGGCAACACTGGATCTCCGCCAACTTCTGAGGACTGCAAGGCCAACGATCCTGTCTTTCAACAAGAGATTTTCACGCCGCCATATCTCTTTAATCCCGATGGCACCCTGGCGACGCGTCCTCTTATCACTTCCGCACCAGACTCATTCGGTTATGGAACGCAGTTTCTCGTTGGCTCTCCCAGCGCGGCCAACATCGCGAAGGTGACGATGGTACGGCTTTCGTCGGTGACTCACTCCGTCAACATGAACCAACGTATCAACCACCTGCCGTTTACCCGCGTCAGCGCTGGTTTGCGTGTCATCGCTCCGGCAGACGGCAACGAAGCTCCGCCGGGACATTACATGCTCTTCATAATTAACCGCGCCGGTGTTCCGTCGGTCGCCAAGATCATAAAGATTGGGTAGCCATGAAAGTCATTCTCAGAATCAACGTTAAGAAGCTCGTCATGGTTTGCGCGGTTGTAAGTTTGACGATTGCGCTGACAGTACAAACCGCGTCAGCGCAGACGAAGGACCACAGCCGCCAGATCCATCCGCAGCCGACGGCAGGCAACGCGAAGGCACTGCCGCCACCCAAGCTTTCGATTCCTGATGTCGAGGTACTTGATCAGGATGGCCGTAAGCAAAATTTTTATGCGGACCTGGTTAAAGACAAGGTGGTGATAATCAACTTTGTGTTTACCACCTGCAAGGTAACTTGCACGCTTGCGGGTGCTAACTTTTCGAAGCTGCAAACCTTGCTCGGCGAACGGCTGGGCCGGGACGTGTTTCTGATTTCGGTTTCTACCGATCCTGAAACTGACACGCCTGACAAACTCAAGGCCTGGGGTGAACGCTTCAAAGCGAAAGCCGGTTGGACATTGGTCACCGGAGAAAGCAAGGAAGTCGCTCGACTGCTCCGAGTCTTGAAGGGCGATGGTTTAGACAAGGACTACCACGCGCCGGCGCTTTACATGGTGAATGATGTGAAGAAGACGCACCGGCGCGCATTTGGACTCGAAGACCCTGCGCGCATAATCAAGATGGTGGATGAGCTCGCGACGGCCGTCCAAGACGTCAAATAAAAGATCCACAATTATGATGAACTTCAGCTTGGTTTGTTGAGATGTTGTGGCTTGTAGAAATCGCGTGGCGATTGAGGTGTTCGAGGTACTCAAGAAACGAAGTGTAGGCCGCGACGTACTTCCGCCCGGCTGCTACATCGTTGTGATTGAAATTCTTCTTGGCGCTCGCTTCGTTGAAGCGATTCACTATCTCTGGTCTCGCACTGTCGGGGAAAAGTTTCAGCAGCGGCGCGATCGCGCCATTCTCCAGGGCCTTGTCGGCGACCGGAATCACCGGCCCAAGATCAGTGCCAGCGGGCTTCAAGCCCGTGTACGGCTGGCCTTCGCCGGCGCGATGAATACGAACCAGCGTTTCAAAAAAGTAACGATCGGCCAGCGCGCGCGCCGAGCGATTCAATCTGCGCACGATGTGCGTTTGCCGGAATGCCTGGCGAATTTCAGCTTCATCTTTTGGCTTTACCCAGATGAGGACGTAATTGATGTTCCGGGTCTTCAATGCCTGTTTCGCAGCCCTCACTACGGGACCGTCCATCGTGTCGCAATGCGCGAGGGCGTTGCCGGCCACGAACAAGAACCACGCCAATACTGCCGCGAACATTCTGATTAGTCGAATCGTGCTATTCATTTTCATGATCTGCCGTCCTTCAGCCAATGCTTGTCGGTTTGCAAACGATCAATCTCTGAATTCAGATCTAACCTAAGCAATGGAGCCGTTAGCGCCGCCAGTTCCTGTTCTTTCTCGGCGAAATTGAGATCACCAGACGGCCGCATTACTTGTAAGATCATCCAAAGCAGAATCCACAGAGTGCAAGTCCTCATAAGCAATTAGCACTCTCATAAGACACGTTCTCGCCTGTCTCTCAGACTTCAAGGTACATGGCAAGCCTCATACCGATGCAAAACTGAGAGAATTCGCGATTTACGAGGTCCGATATAAGGAATTGTGAGCAAAAGTCCACAGCCGCGATGAAAATACGCATGAATCCGCGGCGGCTCCAGTGAAAATCAGCGCCGACGGTGAAATCCTAATTCACTTCATGAGTGTGTCGAGGCCTGGCGGTCTTGAACCTGCTGCCGCTTCCTCCACTGGACGGTGGGCGAGTTCTCTTCTGCGTTCTGGAGAAGATCTATCGTCCCACCGCCAAGGTCGAAGCTCCTGTCACACTCGTAGGCTGGGCGCTGGTTATGGTGTTGATGGTATGTGTGACTGTTCGAGACGTGGGAAGGATCGTAACCTAGACTTTCTCAATCGGACCACCGGCTAATCCGTGGCCGCACTTACTTGATTGGCAGTCGATTAGTAATGAAGTTTGCAACTCGAGTCGCCGCCGACGGATCCAAGTTCGCCAACACAGCAACTACATAACCTGGCCCGGGACAGATCTTCAACTCGCCATTCATCCCCGGCGCGCCACCGCCATGGCCGAAGCATCGGGTCCCGTTAACCGTCGCCTCTTGAAATCCATAAGCATACTTGCCGCCGTTCGGTGTCTCGATTTTCCCCGTCGTGAGCATCTCGGTGTACTGCGGCTTGAGTAGCTGGTTTGTTTGGAGTGCCGTCGCAAACTTCAATAGATCCTCAACCGTCGAATAACCGCCACCCGCAGAAGTCCCGCGATAAGGAAGTGTGTCAGTGTTGCGCTGCCAACCGGTGCTATCTGATCGCATGTAACCAACGCTGCGATCAGCAACCACTTGGTCTTCCGGGTCCGAAGCAGTAGCGATCATTCCTGCTGGCTTGAAAATGTGATCTCGAACATAGTCGTAGTAATTCTGACCACTAACTCTCTCAACTATCACACCCAACAAAAGAAAACCGTAGTTGCTGTACTGCCAGCGACTGCCCGGTTCAAACTCCGGCCCGCGATTGCCATACAGCTTCACATAGTCCTGTAGCGTCTTTAGCTCAAGTCGATTTTTATTGAACTCCGGACCAAAGATGTCGCCAGTGCCCCCGGTGTGCGAAAGCATCTGTTCAATCGTTACTTTCGATGCAACGTCTTTATTCGGATAGTCGGTGAGATAATTGCCGAAGGGTGCTTTCAGATCGAGTTTTCCGTTTTGTACAAGTTGAAGTGTGGCGACTGCGGTGAACATCTTGTTCATCGATCCGAGTCGGAAGCGCGTCTTCAAAGTGTTCGGCGTTTTCTTCTCACGGTCTGCCAGTCCATACGCTTGTGCAAAAACAGTCTTGCCATCTTTTGCGACGAGGACAGCACCTGAAAAAAGATCGACGGCTACTATTTCATCCAACCGCTTTCGCAATGAGGCGATTAACTCATTGTCGTTCAAGTGACGAATAGCAAACTCCGCCGGTCGTGGGAGCACTTGAAATTGAAATTGCTTAATAACGTGTGGCGGCGCGATCTCGACCTCAACGGTAAATTGCGCGAACTGCTCGCCCAGGCGTTCCTGGATCAGCAAGACGATTTTGGTTGGTGTCGACTCCACGACTTTCATGACGTCGAAACCACCAGTCCCACGTCGCATTTCTGTTTCGCGATCAAAGCGTTCCAAACGACTCGGATAATTCTTTTGGAGGAAGGCCCTGCGCTTCTCGACATCTCCCGCATTGAAAACTTCCAACCACCCCGTCGCCTGGTTTGCGGCGGGCGTGTCTGGCAACTGTGGCAACGCTGATTGGGCGACGCACGCACCGTTGATGAAAAATAAAAGTGCGGCAACTGCTAGCGAGTAGTTTTTGAGATTCATGGTCTACATCCTCGTCTGTTGAAGTCGTTGAATCGTTAGTTTACACACGGATGCCATATAGGTGGAGTACCTGTTTTAAATTGTACGAATCCGAAGATTTAGTTCCCGTTTTTCGTAGTGCGTTGTTGACTTTTGTGAGACGTCTCCTGGTGAGCACGTGGGCCAATGTCCAACAGCTTCAGCTTGTCGTGACTTGAATAACGGCGCCAATACGAACAGAAATCCCTGATTTCGAAAGACTGAGAACTCCTGGTCCATCTAGGCATCTCCGCCAAAATCTATCGCGCGTCCATTAAGGGTCGATTAACGATTCCTTAGAGTGCCTTTGACTACCTTACGGTGCTATCCATGCCGCAGATTTCCTTTGAATTCCGACAAATCACTTCTCTTCACGGCGGCGACACGGGTTCGATTCCCGTACGGGATGCCAGCTAAGCTGCTCCAGCCTCGTCGCCGATGATGCTTTGGACGCCCGCACAGACGCGGGTGATGAGCCATTTCGTCCGGCCGGCCCTCACCCCATATTTAGGCAAGGGACTCCACACTTTATTTGCGCGGCTTTGGACGTTCACTATCTGCGAGTATGGCAGTTGGGTGCTCGGTGACACTTTCGATCGAGCCGTCCAACCATTGCTGTGGCGCTGCCTCTGGTAGATCAGGAGCCCTTCTACCGCCAGACATGGTGTGCTTCTGAGGTCGACCACGCTGCGTAACCAGCCTGACCGGCGTGGAGATTACAAGCAACAAAAACCTAAGTGGAATAACGTTCCACATAAGTGTGAAGAGAAGAAGATCCACAAGGGATGTGAGGAAGCTTTGACCTAAGACTTGCCAGGATTTTGCGATCCGTTGTTCTGCTGCATTTGAAGGGGCATTCTTAAAAACGTGTTCAGCGTATCTAGCGAGGAAGTGGTCAAGGCCAGAATCAATCTTGGTGAAAAAGTCGTCATCGCTTGCGGATAACGCCTGCGAAACAGCCTCCAAGTTCGTTCCACAGGAGGCGCAGAACTTACGTTCAATTGAGTTATCTCTTCCACAGGTTGGACAAAACATCGGTGAGCCTCCATTCGATCAAAGCACTTTCCGTGAACGAATACGAACCTACCACCGCGTGAGATCCACGAATTCTGATGGATTTTAGATCCTAAGCAAAGAGTCATCTGGAATGCGAGCAGACTCGCACGCCAAGAGGTCGCGTGTTGATGCGGATCAAGGACCCTTCAACGATTAGCCGCGGTTACAGAACGGTTTCACCACCATTTTCAAGGTAATACCTAGACATCGTGGAATTAACATAGGTAACATCTGTCCGCTCGACTCATCTTTTCCTATCTCAATGATCGATGCATGAGCAGTTGGCCTCGCAACTGACTCTCAATGCGGACGCGCCGATCTTATTCAAATCATGGAACCTCTCACAAACACTTGGCTCAGCTTATTGATAGGGTTTGTATTGGGTATTCCGGCTTCAGTCATTGGAACGTATCTATATCTGACCATCGGAGAGAGGCGGGGGAATCGACATCTTCGAAGTCTTCTTAACTTAGGGTCCGATGACGTTCTTTTTGTTTTTACACACGGAGTCTTCATCGCAGAATCGATTTTACCGCGGACCTCCACTGAAGCTTTTATTGCCGTGAACAATATTGTGGGAGCGCTGATCCAAACTGGATGGAAAGGACCGGTGAGGATACGCGACTCCCAACACATCGACGGTGCTGATAAAAGCAAGAATCTCATAATTTTTAGCGGACCCAAAAAGAATGCGTTCACGGGCGAGGTATTGCAAAGGATCAAGGATCAGGGACGACATGTACTCGAGTTCAAGAAGATTTCTGAAACACCTGAACGTTGGCAGATTTGCAGTGACATTTTCCAATGTCCATCACCATCATATGATCAGGAACAGAATGCACGGCAACACGGTAGGGAGGTAGTGACTGAGACTCTTGAAGATGTCGCCATGATTTTTAAAATAACGAATCCATGGAATGGCGCGAATAAAATAATGATAATTGCTGGTATTAGGGGCATTGGAACATGGGGAGCCGCTGACTTTCTTCGCAAACGAGCAGATGAGTTGTATCGTCAAAAAAGCGGGACGGGGCCGTTCAAGAAGAATGGAGACTTCGCTGCTCTACTTAAGGTAACTTACGAAAACTACAACATAATTCAGGTTGATCTCCGCCAGCTTATAGACATTACTTAAACGTTGGGGGATCCCTCGTCGATCGTGAGTGATGGAAAAGCCGAAAACAGTCTAGCGTTTCTCGCGCAAACGTTCCCGAATCCAGAGGGGATCACGCCGCAGATCCAAAATGGCATAAACGTAGACTACGTCGTCTTCCATCTCATAATAGATGCCGAATGGGAATCGCTTCGACAGCATCCGATGGAATCCAAAGTAGATTGGATGAACACCTGCGAAAGAATTAGCGAGTCAAGATCGGAAAGGATTGAGTCTAGAAAGTAATGGCCAACTCCGGTCGCGCACGATTCATAGAATTGTGCACCCGACTCGAGGTCTTCTGCTGCCTCCTCGAGTATTACGACCGTCATGACTCAGAGCTTCGTAGACGCGATCTGAGTTGATCCAGAGTCAGAAATTTTCCTTCTCCGCGTTGGGCTCGCGCCTTCCTGTCAGCCAAAATTTTTTGATGCCAGCCCGGCGAAGGTATCTCGTCGCCGTCGCGAGTGAGTGAGTCCCAAAGCTGGTCCATTGCCTGAAGCCGTTCGGTCACTGACATACTCTCGATCTGAGATGAGTCAATCATGTCGTCACATACCACCTCGAATCTCGTGCTGCAAGACCCAACTTGCGAGGAACTTTCACGGGATTTTACTTAGGTTCACTCAGCTCATTCACGCGTCCATTAAGGGTCCAATAACGATCCCTTAGAGTACCCTTGACTACCTTACGGCGCTATCCATGCCGCAGGTTTCCCTTTGAATTCCTACAAATCGCTTCTCTTTCACGGCGGCGACACGGGTTCGATTCCCGTACGGGACGCCATCATTCTCACTTCTGCAAGTGTAAATCGGGATTTCTTCAACAGCTTGTTAGTAACACGTTCACGGGTTTCCCATCTGCTTACGACGTTCCCTTACCTCTTGCATCCATCTTTCCACATACGCACGCACAGTCTCCAGACTAGCTACTCCATCGAACGTGGCATAGACCGGTCCGATGCTCCGTCTCAGAGATGAGCGCACCTTTCCATTATGTACACGAACTGCAAGTGTGCAGCCAACGTTCGGGAGGCCATCTAAGACCAG
>DASTVU010000148.1:0-3581 GCA_035758935.1 Pyrinomonadaceae bacterium
TGCCGATCTATGCGCCGCACGCTGCTCGCGTTACCGGCATGGACATTTCTTCAAAGCAACTGGAACAGGCCTCGCAAGCCGCTCAGAAACTCGGTATTCCATTCGACACGGTGCTCTGCCAGGAAGCCTCACGAATTGAGCTCCCCGACAATTCGTACGACCTGATCGTTTGCTCGCGCGTACTCCAGCACGTATTCAACTGGCGCGAGTCTGTCGCAGAGTTTGCGAGGATCCTGAAGCCGGGCGGCGATCTTGTGCTTTTGACTTACAACCGCCTTTCAATATACGGTTTGAAGAAGTATTACCAACACAAGTTCCAGAACCCTACGAAGGGTCGTTTTCAAAACCCGGTGGGCTTGGCGCGAGAACTCAAAAAGGACGGGCTCGTTATCGATTACTTTGCCGGCGGCTTGATGGGCCAACCGGATCTTTTCAGCAAGGATCTGTCGCCGTCGTCGCGCGATTTCATCCACATGCTGGAGAAGCTCGCGGCAGTTTCACCCATAAAGTATCTCGGCAGCCGCTTGATTATCCGAGCCAGCAAGCCCCGGTCACACTAATCGCCACACTAAGAAGAACAGATGACTACACAGATTCCACTCGTCGGTCTTTTCGACCAGTACCAAACCATCAAGCCCGAAATCGACGCGGCTATTCAGGACATCATCAACAGCAGCGCCTTCGTCGGCGGCGAAGCTGTGCGCAGTTTCGAGAAAGATTTTGCCGCTTATTGTGAAGCTAAAGCGTGTGTGGGTGTCGGCAACGGCACGGACGCGCTTTATCTGACGCTCCGCGCGTTGGGCGTTGGCCCGGGCGATGAAGTGATCACCGTCGCTCACACGTTCATCGCAACGTCTGAAGCGATCTCGATGACAGGCGCGTTACCGATCTTTATCGACGTTCTCGACGACACGATGTTGATGGACCCGGCAAAGATCGAGCCGGCGATTACGCCGCGAACAAAAGCCATCGTGCCGGTTCATCTCTACGGCCAGTCGTGTGACATGGACGCGATCATGGAGATCGCTCGCAAGCATGGATTGAAAGTCGTCGAAGACGCCGCGCAGGCGCATGGTGGACGTTGGCGTGGTCAACGTGTGGGTTCGATCGGCGATGCCGCGACCTTCAGTTTTTATCCGGGAAAGAATCTCGGTGCTTTTGGTGATGCGGGCGCAGTCGTTAGTCAGGATGAAGATTTGATGGAGCACGTTCACATGCTCGCAAACCATGGTCGACTTGAAAAATACACACACAAGATGGAGGGCGTGAACAGTCGTCTGGATGGAGTGCAAGCTGCAATCCTGCGCGTCAAGCTTCGACATCTCGACGAGTGGAACAGCAAGCGTCGATCGCATGCAGACTTTTATCTGGATTCGTTATCACCTAACGAGTTTCGACCGCAGGCTGTAAATCCGAACGCGGAATCGGTGTGGCATTTGTTTGTAATCCGGGTTGCGGAACGTGAGGCATTGCAGAAGAAGCTGAAGGAAGAAGGCGTCGCGACAGGTATCCACTATCCGGTTCCGCTGCACCTTCAACCGGCATATCAGCATCGCGAGATCCCGTTGGGTAGCTTGCCGGTAACGGAAGCGGTAGCCAGTCAGGTGGTGAGTCTGCCGATGTATGCGGAGCTTACCGAGTCGCAACTCGAGTTGATTGTAAATGCAATGACGATGGCGAACGTCTCCGCGTGAGCTCGCTCAAAGGTTTGGACGCCTCCTTGGAGTGCGGCAACTTGTTGGCGCTTTGGTAATTTACCAAAGCGGTACCAAGGTACCGCACTCCAAGGAGGCGTCAATTCCTTCAGCAGATGATACTCAAAGTAAAGAAGATCGTGTTGTTCGGGCTCAGACTCGCATGGGCACTGATCGTGCTGTTGGCGGTCTGCGTTGCGTGGTTGGTGCTGTTTGTCATCTTCTTGCCTTTTTTGATTATCGCGGCACTTGTCGGACACAAGTCAGAACAAGCTGAGCTCTTAACAACCGGAGGAAAGTTCGAACCCGAGACTGATCCATCCAAGCCTTTGATCTTCGATCGCCGGCATGACGTTTCAAAACTCTTTGGCTGCAACACGCGAAATGTTCAGTATCGCTGGGACGTTTTTGCTTCAAGGTTGGAACAGATCCGAAAGATGTTTGAAATGCCTCGCGCGCTCGATTTTGGCGCCGGTTCGTTACGCGATTCATACGAACTTGCACGCCTCGGTTTTTGCGTCACCGCAGTCGATCTCGATCCAACTGTGATGGAGCGATATTACCGATCGTACGACTGGAGCGCAGTTCGTTGTCCACCGACGATTTTTACAGAACCGGTTCACACTCTGAACTCAGATTTTCACCTGGCTATCGCGTTCGATGTGATCGAACATCTCGAAGACCCTTCGAGCTACTGCCGCCGCATTCACTCTTTGCTCAACGAAGGCGGACTGTTTTTTTCTATCGTTCCGAATCGTCGCAGCATCTTCGAACGTTACTTCAGACATTCGATGACGAAACAACGTGCAAAAGGCATCCCGTTTGTTCCGGGTGTGCCCCATTTACAGTTTAAGCTGCCCGAAGAATGGGAAAAGCTCTTCGCCGACTGTGGCTTCAAGATTGTCCAGCACGACATGGCGATCGGTTTTTTCGTGAATGACTGCTGGACCGGACTGCTTGGTTTGCCGCTCAGAGTTTTCGTCACGCCGGTACTGGCTCATGTCGCTCATATTCTTGGAATGAACTTCAATCAAGTCGCTTTTGAAGAACGGTTTTCCCCTCCCTGGCTAATGCGCCGTGTTGACGCTCTCGATCAACTTTGCAAGAAGCAGTTTGCCTCCAGATTCGGATGGAACCTGATAGTCGCTACCAAATAGCATGCGGATTCTAATCTTCGACACTCACTATCAGGAGTCGCTGCGTCTTGTTTATGAAAACGATCCGCAGCTTGCGCAACGTTCTTCAGCCGAGCAACTTCGCTTCATTTATGACACCGGCTTCGGACGCGCCGATTCGCTGCCGCTGAATCTGAAAAAGCTTGGGCACGAAGCACAACAGTTCATCGTCAACGCTGCGCCGATTCAGATCCGCTGGGCTGCTGAACATGGCTTGAAGATCGACACCAAACGATCCTTCGCACTAAAAGTTCAACAACGATTGCAGCGACAGGCTGATCGTCTTCGAACGAAGCCTCTACCGCTTGGCCGCTATCTTCCCACATGGGAGATGGAGGTTTTGAAAGCGCAAGCCGCGGCTTTCAAACCTGATGTCATCTTCATTTGCGACGTTCTCTATCTTCCCACCCACTTTCATCAAACGTTGAAAGAATCGACGAAGCTGCTCGTGGGGGAAATGGCTTATCCGATTCCTCCGGGTCTCGATCTGAGCCCATTCGATCTCGTTATCAGTGCCGCGCCACATTTCGTGGAGCGCTTGCGAAAAGCCGGCACTCGTTCGGAGTTGCTGCGTCTCGGTTTTGAAGAAACGATTCTCAAACGACTTGAACCACAACCGCAGAATGCTGAGCTGGCGTTTATCGGCTCAGTCGGCCAGGACCACAAACAGCGACTGGCGTTGCTTGAAGAACTCTGCCGCAAAGTTCCTGTT
>DASTVU010000149.1:0-2177 GCA_035758935.1 Pyrinomonadaceae bacterium
GGCGTACGGGACGTTCTTTCACGCGATGCTTGATGAGGGCGTGTATCTCGCGCCTTCACAATTCGAGGCGGCCTTCGTGAGCTTGGCCCATACAGACGAAATCATCGAACAAACATTGGAAGCTGCGCGCAAAGCAATCCACAGATTACACAGATAGAGCTTTTTCTGTGTAATCTGTGGATGGCTTAGACGGGTAGATCAATACTGAACTTCGATCCCTCACCTGGTTCGCTGGCGACGCTGATCCGTCCGCCGTGCTGTTCCACAATCTGTTTCACAATGGCAAGACCAAGACCAGTGCCGCGCTTTTTGGTGGAGAAGAATGGCTCAAACACTCGATCGCGCGTGGCCTTGTCCATGCCTCTCCCGTGGTCTGCAATCGTGATACGCGCGGAGTGCTTCGGCGGTTGTCCGTCGCCGTCGTTCTCAGGCGCCAACATCTCGGTCGAGATCTGTACCGCGGCGTTCTCCTGACTGGCGTCCACAGCATTCGCAATTACGTTCACAAAAACCTGCCGTAACTGGTACGGATCCCAATGGCCCACGATTGACTGGCCCAGGTAGTGCTTTTCAAGCGTCGCATTCTTCTCGCGTATCTTGTCACTCACGAGGTCGATACTTCGTTCAAGTGATTCGTGCAGTTCGACTGAGGATCGTTCGAGTTCTTTTTGACGGGAGTACTGCGTCACGTCAACCACAAGCTTGTTGAGGTGCTTGATACCGCGTTCGACTAGCTCGATCGTATTGAGCGCTTCGGGATCGTTAACGCTGTCGCGCAGCATGGAAACACCGAGTCGAATGCTGCCGAGCGGATTGCGAATCTCGTGTGCCACCTGCGTCGTGGCCTGGCCGACTGCGGCGAGCGATTCACTGCGACGGAGTGTAACTTCAGCCGCCGCTGCTTCAGTGGCATCCACGAGCGTCACAATTTGTCCGCGCTCGTCGTTGATTGCGAGCGGTGACGAGTATACGTCGAAAGACTTATCTTCCTCGTCAACCCGAGCTATCAAACGTCCGTGATAGGTGTTTTTAACAACGCGAATCGACGTCACGGTCTCCAGCATCTTCATAGCATCGTCAGGCCCGAGTTTCTCTAGTACAGAGGCACCAATCGTGGCCTTGGGAAAGATTCTGAAGAAGGCTGCGTTCGCACTGCGAATTCGATCGTCGTTATCGATGGCGGCAACCGCGCTCACCATTCCTTGTAACAGTTGAGTGGTAAACGTCCGCTCGCGGCGCGTTTCCAACATGCTGCGCCGCATCTGGCTGAAATGACGTTGCACTTCCCAGATCGTTCCCGTCGCTACGAGGGCGCCGACGAGAAGTGCTGCGATGCTCCAGGTAATGATCGCCTTGCTGGAGCTTTGTTGCATCGCGACCACAGTGTTAACCACTTCATCATCTTTGCTTTGCAGTATGTTAAATAGGGCGTTCAGATCGTCCTCAACGACGCGGAACCTCGGGAACCCCTTCTGGTTGTAAAGTTTCGGGTCTTCCGTGGCCTCAATGAAGCTTTGGAGATCATCACGCAGTTTTTGCCACACCGGTTCCTGAGAGAGAGGAGGGGCGTCTAGTTTACGTGCTGCCTCTCTAACTTCATCACGAGAAGTGTTCAACGGTAAGTCAAAAGGAAGAGTGAGTTCCGGAGTCCTGGCTTCGCTCCTGTCGCGAATACGCGCCTCGTTGTTAAGCTTTGCAACTTTTAATCGCAATTCCCATAACAAACTGATTCGCGCGGAACGTTGCACCCCAACATCACGGGCCTCAAATCCGACCTTGCCCATTTCCCTGACGCTGACGAAACCGACAGTCAAAATGAGTCCAAGCAGGAGAACAAACCCGATTATTAAGAAAGTGATTGCTGGGGCAACACTTCGTCTGCCTGATTCAAGAGGTCCGCCCGGTCTATCCGCTGAGCCAGGATCAGGCGTGCGCCGGTAAACAACTTCAGGTTTGTGTGGAGCAGGTTGCATTCGCTATCTCAAGGCTTCGCGTCCATCCAATTGTCGCCCACACCAACATCTGCCACAAGCGGTACGTCGAGCGAAACGGCCGTTTCCATTTCGTGTTTCAGTATCTCCGTTACTTTCGATACCTCTTTCTCGGGAACTTCGACCAGCAATTCATCGTGCACCTGCATCAGCAAACGCGATTGGAGTCCCTCTCGCTTGAACTCT
>DASTVU010000150.1:0-4179 GCA_035758935.1 Pyrinomonadaceae bacterium
CGATCCATTCACGGCCAACGCTTACTCCAATCGTGGACTCGCACGCTTTAAGAAAGGCGACTACGTCGGCGCGATTGACGACTACAATCAAGCTCTCGAAATCAGACCAGGACTCGCAACTGCCTACCTGAATCGCGCAGCAGCACTCCGCGCGAAGGGCGATCTTGAAGCGGCCGTGAAAGATCTGGATCGCGCGATTGCACTGAAGAAGGATTTCTTTGAAGCATTCAATAACCGCGGCAGCATACGGCTCGATCTCAAAGACGCCAACGGAGCTTTGTCAGATCTGAACCATGCCATCGAACTCAACGACCGTATCGCTGAACCCTACTATCAACGTGGTTATGTGCACATGGCAATGAAAAACTTTGACAGTGCTCTAGCTGACTTTAACCGGGCGATTTACCTGTCACCGAATTTGGCGTGGGCGTACCAGGGACGCGGCACTACCGTGATGTTTCAGGGAAAGATGCTGGAAGCGATCGCTGATTTCAACCGTGCTATCGAGCTTGATCCGACAATTGCATGGTCCTATTTCAATCGCGGACTCGCAAAAGTGTTTCTCGGTAAAGAAGCTGAAGCGGAACCCGACTTTGCTCAGAGTGTGAAATTGAAACCGGAGCTAAAAGCGGAACTCGAGCGACGGATCGATCTGGCGAGGCACCTCCGACGAATCGGAAATTCAAATTAGGGTCTATTGATTGTGGCTGAGATTCAGTCGCTCGATCTTCTGGGCGCGGCCCGTGCTCTCATCGATGTCCAGCACCGCAGCGCAGATCCGCACCTCTCCTGAAGAATGCTCGGCGCGTCGCGCGGTAACTGACGTAAACCGCGCGATGACGTCGGCTTTGTTCATACCGATGACACCGGCGTAACTCCCGGTCATTCCCAGATCCGTCAAGTAAGCGGTGCCGCCAGGCAAGATTCTCTCGTCAGCCGTTTGCACGTGAGTGTGTGTGCCAACAACTGCCGACACGCGGCCATCGAGATGCCAGCCCATCGCCACCTTTTCCGACGTCGCTTCGGCGTGCACGTCAACGATGCGAACAGTCGTCTCTGAAGGCAATGATTCCAGCACGCGGTCGATTATTCGAAAAGGATCGTCCGACGGCGGCATGAAGACCCGACCCATCACATTCATCACCGCGACTTTCGCGCCATTCACTTCGCCGACCCAGCATCCGCTGCCCGGCGTGTTGGGCGGATAGTTCGCGGGACGAATCAGGCGCGGTTGTTTGCGGATGTAGTCGATTGCTTCTTTCTTATCGAAGATGTGATTGCCTGAAGTCATCACATCGATCCCGGTAGAAAACAGTTGCTCGCACAACTGAGGCGTGACTGAGAATCCGCCCGCGAGATTCTCTGCATTCATGACCGCGAGATCGATCTGATGCTGCTCGCGCAAATCCTGAATCCGCTCGAGCACAGCAATGCGCCCAGGCTTCGCGACGACGTCTCCGATCATAAGAACTTTCATAGTGAAGAATTGTTCGATGAAGATAAAAAACCGCGAACCCTGGATCGTTAATCGTGTGAAATCAAACGAGAGCACGATTGACGATTCACGACACGCGGTTTACTGGCTGGAGGGAGATCCGCATTTGCCGTTCCGAAGCCGTAATTGAACCTGCATAGACAGGTGGGTGACCTCTTATTGCCGCAGCCTCCGGCAGTTCTTAACTATGAAGAAATGCACTGGCGAACGACCTCGGTCTCCCTAATCAACGGCGTTGGCTCAATCATCGTAACTCGGTGACGAACACCGCAGAACGTGACCCTCCGCCGCCACGGATAGTAGCATATCTCGCCACAAAGAAGCACTTAGTTATAGCTACAAAAAAGCACATAAATCACAAAAAGAAAACTCTGAATAACAGTCTTTTTCTTTTGTGCTTTATGTGCCTTTTTGTGGCTAAAAATCTTTGTGGCTAACCGAGGCTGAGCTTGCCGGCGCCGCCTTGCTCATGTTCGAGGCTACTACGAACTTTGAGCAGGCGATCAAGCATTTCCGCACACTCCGCACTGCGTGCGGCGAGTTGCGAGTCGGCCTGTTCGTGCATGTTCTTAAGGCGGTGTAGCTCGTCTGCAATATGTAGCGCGGCAAGGATCGCGACTTTCAGCGAGTCGACCGTCAAGGTGCCGGAAGAGATCTCCCGCATCCTGCTATCGACGAATTCCGCGAGTTGAATAATGTATTCCGTATCACCGTCAGACCGAATGTTATAGGTCTGGTTGTAGATTTCAACTCGGATGGTGGGACTGCTTGTGCTGCCTTCCATACTGCTTTTGTTGATCATGCGGCCGATCCCGGAACTCATCTGAGCTCCTCTACCATTTCCGGATCGAGAGCGGCGACTGCATCAAGCATAGCTTCAACTTTCATGCGGATGGTTTCACGTTCGGCGAGCAGCTTCTCGACCTGGTTTTCGAGTCGCTCTTTTTCATTGAGCACATTGCCCATGTCGCGGTGAATTAACGCTAGTTCTTTTTCGAGATTCTCTTTTTCCTGGCGCAGCGTCTTGGTGAGTTCGATAGTGCGATAGATCTTATCTTCGAGATGAGAAAACTTTTCCAAGCCTGACAGACCTACCATCAATTTGTCTCCCGAAAGTTGGACTAGAAACGAGGGCGATTATCCGCCTTCGCGCCTGTGAGCGCAAGACTCATTTTGCAATCACGCGTAATTTATTTTTAACGCTGCTCCGCAGCAAACGTTTCGAGCAACGCTGAGGTCAGCCGCGAGTGATACTCTTCGACTTCTTCGTCACGCAGCGTACGCTCATCGGAACGATACTCCAGCCGCAGAGTCACAGAACGTTTCGAGGCTTGTATGTTGCCGCCTTCGAAAGTACCGACTAGCTTCACGCTACGACACTCAGCAACCTGCTGCCTGTTAACAACCGCGAATATCTCATCGAGCGCGACGGAACGATCGACAAGCAGTGAGATATCTCTCATTACGGATGGATACCGCGGTAGCGGCGAGTACTGGATCACTTTTGCAGGACCACTCAGCAGCGTGCCGAGATCCAACTCCAATACATAAACGGGTTGTCGAAACTTGTACGACGCGGCGACATTCTCAGCCAGTCGACCAATCGTGCCGAGTGGCTTGCCATCGCTGCTACGAATCAGGGCACTTTGCCCCACACGCAAGTGACGAGCAGAGGTTGGAGTGAGAGTTAATGGACTGACGTTCATCCAGTCAACTGCAGCTTCTAATGCGCCCTTGAGATCGAAGAAGTCGAGCTCGCGTTCGGCTTGCGCCTTGTTCTCTTCGAGCGCGCCGCCAGTTGCTACGATACCGAGTGCGAGGGATTCATCGGGAAGTTCGCCGCCCTTCAAAATCGAGAAAATTCGCCCAATTTCAAACAATCGCACATCACGTATGCCGTGATTTAGATTGTGACGCACAGAGTTCAGCAGACCCGGCAGCAGCGTCGAACGCATCCAAGCCGCATCCTCAATGATTGGATTTGCCAACTGTGGCTGGTCATCTTCGTGATCAACAAACGACGGGATCAGATCAAAGCGCGAATCCTGTTGAATAAAACTCAGGTTGATCGCTTCGTCGAAGCCAAAGGCGTTCAAAGCTCGACGCAAAGAACGCTGCTGCATCTCAGTCGGCTGGTACTCGCCTGACATGCTCGACGGCGGCAGTTCGGATCCGATCTTCTCGTAGCCGGTATGTCGCGCGACTTCTTCGACGAGATCTTCTTCCTGCTCAACGTCAACGCGCCATGAAGGAACTTTGAAAGTTGGCCGTTCTTCCGATTCATCAACGCGCTCGAAACCAAGGCCACTGAGTATTCTCAAGATCTCGGCAGTCTCGACCGAAAGCGAAGTTAGTTCCGGAACACGTTCGGGATGCAGATGGACGAGTCGCTCACCCAAAGGCTTCGGATAGATGTCGATTGCGTCTTCGCTTGCAACACCTCCTGCAAGCTCGCAGATCAGCTCGACACAGCGCTGTTGGGCATACAGCACGCCTTCGCGATCGGCCCCGCGTTCAAACCGTCGCGATGCTTCGGTGTCCATCCCCAGTTTGCGTGCAGTTTGTCTGACAGAATTCGGATCGAAATAGGCGCTCTCTATTAGTACGTCTTTTGTCTGACTCGAAATCTCCGACTCTTCACCACCCATGATTCCCGCAAGAGCGACCGCCTTCTCAGCGTCGGC
>DASTVU010000151.1:0-6745 GCA_035758935.1 Pyrinomonadaceae bacterium
GGCTCCAGTGATTGCCTCGCGCGTGGGCGGGATTCCGGAAGTCGTCACAGACGGTGAGACTGGTTATCTCAGCGCAGTTGGCGACGTCGATAAGATGGCTGCGGACGCCGCGCGTCTACTTACTGACGAGAAACTTCGCAAAGAGATGGGCCATAGCGCAAGAGAGTCGGCGATCAGTCGTTATCGCACCGACGTTGTGATTCCTCAATACATCGATTTCTACGAACAGATACTTGCGAAACAACCCGCGTAATCCGTGACTAAACATGTCTTTGCACAAATAGGTTCTAATCCCGCCCACGGTAGTGGGCGGATGATTC
This sequence comes from Pyrinomonadaceae bacterium, assembly GCA_035758935.1. Classification (GTDB taxonomy): domain Bacteria; phylum Acidobacteriota; class Blastocatellia; order Pyrinomonadales; family Pyrinomonadaceae; genus PSRF01. The sequence goes on from DASTVU010000151.1 coordinate 321, forward strand.
AAGTCCATTCTATTTGAAAGACTAATTGTGAAATTTGAATCCCGCCAACGGAAGTTGGCGGATCGTTCAAGTCCAACCTAAGTAAGACTTGAAGTATCCGCCCACTGCCGTGGGCGGGATTAGAACGCCGTTTAGGATCGTTTTATAGAAAGGGACCTGAACTATCCGCCAACTTCCGTTGGCGGGATTTTGGTCTATTTGCAAGACAGCTAAACATGTCCTCTATTATCGTTGGCACCGCCGGTCACATTGATCACGGAAAGAGCGCACTTGTACGCGCTTTGACGGGTGTCGATCCCGATCGCCTTCCCGAAGAAAAACGTCGCGGTATCACCATCGATTTAGGCTTTGCCGATCTCGAGCTCGACGATCTGCGCATCGGGTTCGTCGACGTTCCCGGACATGAACGCTTCATCAAAAACATGCTTGCAGGCGCGCACGGTATCGATCTGCTCGCGCTTGTGATCGCTGCTGACGAGAGTGTGATGCCGCAGACACGCGAGCACTTCGATATCTGTCGTTTACTGGGCGTCAGCAATGGCCTTGTCGTGATCACCAAGACGGATTTGGTTGACGAAGAGATGCTCGCGCTTGTCGAAGACGAGGCGAGGGAGTTGGTCAACGGATCGTTTTTGGAGAAGGCACCCCTGATCGCTGTGAGTGCGCGTACAGGCGCGGGTTTAGATGATCTGAAATCGCGACTGACGGAGATGGGAAAGCGCGTTCCGCCGAGGTCTCAGGACTTCACGACGCGTCTGCCAATCGACCGCGCGTTTTCGATGAAAGGCTTTGGAACTGTTGTTACAGGCACACTGATCTCCGGAAAGATCACCGAAGGTGAAGAGCTGGAGTTGTTGCCGTCAAGGACTAACGTTCGTGTGCGCGGGTTGCAGGTACACAACAAGTCTGTTCGCGAAGCACATGCTGGACAGCGAACCGCAGTAAATCTTGCCGGCGTTGACACTGCACAGATTGAACGCGGAATGGTTTTGGCGCCGGTGGGGCGTTTACGGCCCACACAAATTGTTGACGTTTGGATTGACGTGTTGCCGGGCGCGTCACGCGGCGTACGATCGCGTTCGCGAGTTCGTCTTCACGTCGGCGCCGCAGAGGTGCTGGGACGAGTAAGAGTACTGGAAGGATCTCAACAGATCGCGCCGGGGAATAGCGGCCTGGCTCAGTTGAGACTCGAAGCGCCGGTCGTTGCGGTGCACGGCGATCGATTTATCCTGCGAAGTTACTCGCCGGCAGAAACGATTGCAGGCGGAGTGATCGTCGATCCGTTTGCCACAAAACATCGCGGACGTGAAATGGAGCACACGCTCCAACTGCTGCGTTCCTTAATGCGTGAAGAGCGTGCTGCAAAGTTCGAAGGCTTTGTTCAAACTGCAGGCGATCGTGGATTGAGACTAAACGATCTCGCCGCCGCGACAGGTTGGACCAACGACGTCCTTGCACGAGTCGCGTCAGAAGTTCAAAAAACAGGGACGGTGATCGAAGTTGGTGGCTTGTTTATTGCACGTTCGAGTCTCGATCGACTCAGCGATGCAGTCGTTGCTGAGCTGGAGCGCTATCACAAACGTGAGCCTCTGGCGCGCGGCATGTTGCGGGAGACTTTGCGCGAGAAGTTGTTTACGCATTCGGCGCCCGAGTTATTCAACGGTGTGATAGCGCGACTCGAAGCGCAAAACAAAGTGGCGTCGGAAAAGGATATCGTTCGCTCGAGCAAGCACAGTGTGGGTTTATCGGAGCAGGAAGCAGAGCTCAGTAAACGGATCGAACAAGTCTACCTGGCGGCCGGAGTCGAAGCACCAGCGATTGATGAGGCAATGACAAAAGCGAATGTGACCACACCGCAACGAACTCAGGCGCGCAAGATCCTGCAACTATTGATAGACGACCGAACTCTTGTGCGGATCCAGGGTGAGATGTTCATGCACACCAAAGTGGTTCAGGACCTGAGATCCAAACTGCGGACTTATGCCGGGCAACACGAGCCGGATCGTTTGATTGATGTACCCGCTTTCAAGGATCTCGCAGGCGTCTCACGCAAATATGCGATCCCTTTGCTGGAGTTCTTCGATCGCGAGCAGGTCACTCGCCGCGCCGGCGATAAGAGACTTATTTTGCTGGACAGGATTAACAAGATGTAACAAGATTCCCACGCTTCATCGCTTAATCTCACACGATGGTAAAGGAGCTGTTATGAGAACTCTTCGAAATGCCGGTCTGGCGATATGCATTATTTTGCTTGTTACTACCTCAAGTCAGGGACAACAAAAAAAGTCCTCAACGCCGGAAGAGAGGGCACAAGCTGTTAAAGTAGCCCGGTTGTTGGAAACAGATCCCTTTCACAAAGACGCGAAAAAGATGCGCCAATGGTTTACGTTGTGGCTTATTGAAGTACCCGATATCAGCGTCGAATTGTGTGGCTCGTATCTTGGACCAGTGGGAAGTTCAGACAAGAACTACAGTTCCGAGATATTTACACAGATGGCGTTCTCGAGCGCAGCATTCATCATCGAACATCAGGACCAGGCCAACGATCGCATCGCCGTAAACCTTGCAGGAGTTGAGGGCGCTCTGAAAATTTACGAGAGTATTTTGACGACGAAGCCAAAGGCTAAATCAGATTTTCTTGATGGGCTCGTGGAAAAGCGAAACAAGGGCGAATTGCGCGCATACGTTGAGGAAGTAACAGTCGCGAAGTGTAATAACAAAAAGGCGTAACCTCGGATTTCCTTAGTCCTCGCCCGGTAACAATCGTGAAGGACTATCACGTCAACATCTACTACAGTGAGAAAGATCAGGGCTATGTCGCTGACATACCCGATCTCGATCTCTTCTCCAAACCCTCGAAGTCTGCTGCCGAGGCTTTGGCCGATATTGAGCAGGCAAAGACGCAGTGGCTCGCATCAGCAACTGACGAGCAGCGACCGATTCCCGAACCCACTTATCATTCGGATACCTACAACCGCGCGAGAGTCACTGAGCCTAAACAACAAACAGAAGCCAAACCACTCAGCGCAGATCAACCGTCGTATGAGAAGGATCTTGCCTACATTAAAAAGCGGATAGAGGCGCGCGAATGCATTCTCTTTCTCGGTTCCGCGATACACGTGCCTCCTCCTCCAGAGCTCACGCAATATCAGTATCCGCCTGAGAAAGCGCCGCCAGTAGGGAGTCAGCTCTCAAAAATTCTCGCGGAGAAGTGTGGATATCCGAACGCGGATTGGTGGAACCTGCAACGAGTGTCTCAGTACTACGAAACAGAAACGCGGAGCCGGTTTCGACTGGTGGAAGAGATTACGGATGCCGTTCATGCGAATCGCGAACCCTCGCCGATCCTTCGTATGCTTGCAGACCTCGAGTTTCCGATTGTGATCACCACCAACTACGATCACCTCTACGAAAAAGCGCTCGAAGCAAAAGCGAAAGCAGAAAACATTGCCACGCCGTATCAGGTAGCCGTCTACAATCCGAATATCACGAACAAAACGGAGACGGTCGATTGTCCTCGCAACCCGGATCCGAAACAACCTTATCTACTCAAGATCCATGGCGACGTGGATACGCCGGAATCGATCGTCCTCACCGATGAAGACTACATACAGTTTGTTCTGCGTATGAGTGACAAGCCGCCTTATCATCCGTTTGGGAATAACGTCCTGGCGCATCTGATGAAGTGGCCCACGGTATTCGTCGGCTACAGCTTAATGGACTACAACCTGCGTCTGCTTTTTAAGACGCTGCGTTGGAAACTGGACGCCGCACGCATCCCGCCAAACTATTCAGTCGACAAGAAACCGGATGTTCTCATTCGCGACGTTTGGGAGAATCAGCGACGTTACGTTTCTTTCATCGTTCTCAATCTCTGGGACTGTATTCCCAAGCTGCATGCCGATCTCGGAAAGGTATTCAAGCCGTGACGACAATTGCGCAGGACGTAAAACCTCTGCCGGAGATTCCGTATCGCGGGATCGAATCGTTTCGCTATATCGATCAGAGAGTATTTTGCGCGCGCGAAGAAGAAACGTGGGATCTGATGCGCAACATCCTGATCAATCGGGGCGTTTTGCTTTACGGCGATTCGGGATCAGGCAAGTCGTCACTGATCAACGCCGGTTTGATTCCCGAGGCAATCAAAGAGAACTTGTATGCTCATCGTTTGCGCGTCCAACCACGACGCGGACGCGAGATCAAGGTCGAACGCATTTCGACAGAAACAGACGATGGGCCACCGTATCTCCCTTCCGATCTCGTTGATACGTCAACACCTAACGACAACGCGCTGAGCTTTGAGATATCGCTCGAAGAGTTTTACAAACAACTCGATCGACTTCGCCACAAACGCCATGATGAACCTCGGCCGCTTCTGATCTTCGACCAGTTTGAAGAGTTCATCACGCTCTTTGAAGAAGCCGGTGCGGTTCCATCAAAGGACTCGCCATCAACAATTCAGACAAACATCCTGACTGTGCTGACTTCGATCCTTCAGGACGAATCTCTGCCGGTCAAGCTGCTCTTTGTTTTTCGTGAGGAATACCTGGCAAAGTTGAACATTCTCTTCAAGGCGGCGCCGGAGTTATTGGACCAGTACGTCAGATTGCTGCCGCCTCGCGTCGAAGAGGCGCAGCAGATTATTTTGGCTCCGTTTGCTGATGAAGAGGTGAAGCAGAGGTTTGCAGGAAAACCAAACCACGTCCGTGACCTGGAGCATCTCGCGAAGCAGATTTCGACACAGATTCAGCAACGAAGCGAGAACGGTTTCATTAATCTCACCGAACTCCAAATCGTCTGCCGCAAATTGTGGGACTCGCGTGATCCGGCGAAGTATTTTGAAAGCAACGGATCCGACATTCAAAAAGTACTCGAGGGCTACTGGGCCGACGCTCTGAAGAAGTTGGGAGACTTGTACGAGCCGTCGATCGCGTTGTTGGGCCACATGATCACTTCGACCAACACCCGGAACATTGTCTCCGAACCTGATCTGAAATCTTTCGAAAATCAAAACTTCTCCGACGACCAGATCACAAGAGCATTGAACGCGTTGGTTGAAAGCAGGCTGATCCGGCGTGAGCCTCGTCACCGGATCTATTTCTACGAGATTGTCAGCGAATTTCTGGTTCCCTGGATACGCGACAAGAAAGCCGCTCGTCGCGCGCAGATCGAAGCAAACAGGATGGCCGCTGAGACGAAGCAGAGACTGAAACAAGTTGAAAGAGAGAGACGCTATGTTTCGATCTTTGCTCTTGTACTCGGCGTGTTGTTGGTTGCTGCCGTTTGGTTAACTTATCAGACGTATCGCTCCAGACAAGCAGCCTTAGCGGCCCAACAGGCTGCGCAGGAGGCTCAGAAGGAACTGCAAAAGGAACGGGATCGTTCCAAACAACTCATCGATCTCTTAAACCAGTTAACGGCTGATAACTCGAAAGATAGATTGGCAGCAGTGAATGGTTTGCGGAAGCTGAATGAAGCGACAAATGAAGAGGAAAAACTTTCGCGCGATCTGATCCCGGTAATCGTGGCTGTTACTGCGAACGATCCGGACGAGGAAGTCTCGGCTGCTGCAAGTTATTTTTTCGACACGTTGAGTGAAATCAAACAGGTTCAGCAGTCGAAGTCCGCCTTGACGAACTCAATCATCCAGACGGCAGAGGAAAAGAATGCAACTCTGACGGAGACGCAACAAACTATTTCGTTGCCTCCGCGGATGTATTTTCAGTTGGCAAATGAAAACCAGCGTCCGCGTGCCGATAAGCTTGCGGCTGCATTGCGAAGTCTTGGGTTCACGATTCCTGCGTATGAAATTGTTGGAGGGCGTGCGCCTGCCAGTAGCGAATTGCGTTGGTATCAACCTGCTAACGAATCGGATCTGCCATCTGTCACCGCCAATCGCGACAAAGCTCTACAAAAGTGTAAGGAACTGGATGGACCAAACTGGACTGCGAGAGAAGTCAGGACGTCTTCTTCGGTGCGGCCTAACCATTACGAACTATGGTTTGGCGCGGATCGCGCGCCGTCTACACCAACTCCAACACCGACACCGACCGCAACACCAACCCCGACTCCCACACCAGTACAGAATGTGGTGCTGAAACTCTCCTTAGTCAATGAACAGGGAAGACCCATCCCGTATCGTGATCTACAGGTGCAATTGAGAAGCACGACTTCTGGAGGGCGTCCGATTCCCGGTACTTCGGCTGTAATGACCGCTCCGCCCGGCATCTATATCCTCGCTGTACGAGTACCCGGCTACCAGACGTATTCCCAAAGAATCGTCCTTCAAGGCTCCGAGGTCAGCCATCAAGTGAGGCTGGTACGCCAGACGCTTGTCTACCCACCTGTGAAATAACTCAGGCGCGATCGGTCGTACTGTAGGGGCGGCCCTCCGTGGCCGCCCTCGATTGGGATTGTGTTCGCAA
>DASTVU010000152.1:0-4933 GCA_035758935.1 Pyrinomonadaceae bacterium
GCGTTCTTCGTCTGCACTGAACCGTACGGTCGTATCAGGGACCTCTCCGCGCTCTACCAGGCGCTTGTACGAGTCCATAAACTTCTTGTAGCGTTCTTCGTCTTCACCGGTACTCGGCAACGATACCTCCATCGCCACCGCGCTCTCAGTGCTAAAACCGGGATCGATCTGGAGTAGTCGATAGAAACTCTTTGCCAGCAAGCCGGCGCCGACGAGCAGGATTAACGTCAGAGCCATCTGAGCTACAACGAGCATGTTTCTTGAATGTTGACCAGCGAATCCGGGTGTGCCCGTCCCGGCTTCTCTCAAGTTGCTCTCGAGATCTCGCTTTGAGAAACGAAGCAACGGCACGATACCGAGCACTACAGCTATCAACACCGATAGACCCAAAGTGAATGCCACCGCTCGTCCGTTTACTCCGATCTCCGTTGCACGTGGCAAGTATCGTTGGTTTAGATTCAGGATAATATTGACGCCCCAAAACGAGATCAGAACGCCGAGACCACCTGCAGTAAGAGCCAACAGCAAATTTTCTGTGATGAACTGTCTGCCAAGTCGCCAACGCGTGGCGCCGAGCGCGGATCGTACAGAGAACTCGCGTTGTCGTGCGGTTACCTGGGCCAACAACAAGTTCACGACATTTGCGCAGGCGACGATTAATAGCAACCCGACCGCTGCAAAGATCATAAGCAGCGAGCTGCGAACTCTGCCGACCATGTATTCCTGTTGCGGCACTACGGCGATATCGATCGCATCGATGTCTTTGCCATGTTCCTGTCTGAGCTGTTTACCAATCGCGCTGACGTCTGCGTAAGCCTGCTCGGTGGTGGTGTTTGATTTTAGCCGCGCTACGACGCTCCAGTTGTGAGCTGTACGTGAAGTTTGTCCTGGGAACAATTCTCGAGGAACCCAGATCTCGGCGTTTGTCGGAAACGCAAAACCGGCCGGCATCACGCCTACCACGCTCAGGTTTTGGTCCATAATACGCAAGGTCGTTTGTGATAGATCTGTCTTTCCGCCGAGGAGGCGTTGCCAGAAGCCATAACTCACAATCGCGACCGGTGCGCCGCCAGGCTTGCTTTCGTCGGCAGCAAAAGTCCGCCCAAGAACCGGCTTGATGGCTAATATGTTGAAGAAGTCAGCGGAGACGGCGAATGCTTGTGCCCGAACCGGCTCACTGCCGCCAATCACTGTAGTCAACTGACCAGAGTATTGCGCGATCCCCTGGAACGAATGACTACGAGCCTGGAGATCACGAAAATTTGGCTCCGCAAACGGAATTTGCAAACCGCGTGCGTTGACTTCGCGTAGTTGCACGATCTGATCGGCGTCAGGGTAGGGAAGTGATCGCAGCAACACTCCATCCACGACACTGAAGATCGCTGTGGATGCTCCGATACCGAGTGCGAGTGTGATGATTGCAAGAGCGGTGAATCCCGGGCGCTTGACGAGGCTGCGAACACCGAAGCGAATGTCTTTGATCAATGTCTCCATGGCCACAAAAAAGCACAAAAACCACAAATAGTAAATCCTTTTTCTTTTGTGATATTTGTGCTTCTTAGTGGCTGATTTTAGAGATGGAGTTCGGCGCGCGTCTGTATGAGTTGCAGGATATTTGAACGAGAGAGTAAACCGACGAGACTACCTTCTGTAACTACCGGTAATTGATTGAGATCCTGGCTTGCCATCACTTCAAGCGCATCACTCACCGGCGTGTTTGGTCCAACAGTTCGGGTCGCGTCGAGAGGGCGCATCACGTCACTGATTGTCGTATACGGCCAACGATTTTTCGGAACCGGGTTGATCTCGTTCGGCGTGATGATTCCCTCGGGATGGCCATTCAGCGTCACGACAAAGAATCGCCGGCCGGTGCGCATGAGATGTTCTTCGGCGAAGTCCTGAAGATTTGTATGCGCATCCACAACCGGATAGTCGCGCGACATCACGTCTGCCACGCGCAGTCCACGCAATCCTTCGGTAATCACCATCTGCGCATAGCTTTCACGTGAAGCGCTGAGCAGAAACCATCCGATAAATATCATCCATACACCGCTGATACCGGTGCCTCTAAAAAACTGCATCACACCGTAAAGGATCATTGCGAACGCGATAAACTGGCCCACGCGAGCAGCGATTGTCGTCGCACGCTTCGGATTGCCGGTGATCCACCAGATGATGCCGCGTAGCACGCGTCCGCCATCGAGCGGAAATCCCGGAATCATGTTGAAGACTGCGAGACCGATGTTGATGATACCGAGCCACATCAACATCGCAGGGATTGGTGTTTGCGGAGGATCAGGCGGCGTCCATCCGAGTGCTACCGTGAGCAGGAGACAGATAACACCGATAATAAAACTGGTGATGGGACCAATGATGCCCATCCAGAATTCAGTCTTTGCGTCAGCCGGCTCTTTTTCGATCTGGGCCACACCGCCAAGCGCGAAGAGTGTTATCGATCGCACTGGTAAACCGCGAGCCTTGGCGACGATCGCGTGTGAGAGCTCATGGACCACGATAGCGACGAAGAACAGCACCGCGGTAACTATCGCTACCAGCCATCTCAGGCTGTCGCTCCAACGCGGATTATTCTCCTCAAAATGTCCGACGAGAGAGAACGTGATCAGCACCGCGATGATGAGCCAACTGTAATGCAGCCCAATCTCGACGCCCAAAATGCGACCCAGCTTGATTTGCGCCTTCATTCCAAGACAGTTTAGCCACAAAAAGGCACAAAAAGCACCAGAAACAGTTAAGGAAAATTCTTTATGTGCTTTTTGTGCTTTTTTGTGGCTAAAGAGAGACGGTTTGTTCGGCCCAAAACTGGAATTCGCGGTGTTTGTGAGTCTCGGCTTTGGCTTCAGTTCCGGTTGCGACGTCGACTATGTGATCGAAGACGCGTTTTCCGACTTCATCGATGGTTTCAGTTCCGTCGATGACGCCTCCTGCCGACAGATCCAGATCATTCGCCATGCGCTCGAAGATCGGAGTGTTTGAAGCGAGTTTGATGACAGGTGTGATGGCGTTGCCAATGGTTGTTCCACGTCCGGTGGTGAAGACGACTACAGTCGCTCCTGCGGCGACGAGACCTGGGGTCGATTCCTGATCGTAACCCGGTCCTTGCATCAGATTCAGACCACGGCTGCTCGGCGTTTCCGCGTATTCGATAACGCCTTCGACGCGAGTTGTTCCGGCCTTCGCGATCGCGCCCAGAGATTTGATCGTGATGTTGAGTAATCCCCCAGTGACATTTCCCGGACTCGGATTATTGTTGAGCACAGCGCCGAACTTCGACGCATATTCCTTGTACCAATCAACCATCCGATAAACTGCTCGACCCGTTTCGACATCTTTCGCGCGATAGGCCAGCAGATGTTCGGCGCCACAAAACTCCGGCACTTCGGTTATCAAAACAGTTCCACCTGAACGAACAAGCAGATCCGCAGCGCGTCCGAGCGACGGATTGGCAGAGATACCCGAGAATCCGTCTGAACCACCACACTTCACACCGAGTACGAGCTCACTCACCGGACAAACTTCACGACTTGTTTCGTTCACTACCGGCAACATCTGCTCGACTTCTTTGAGCCCGCGCTGAATGGCAGCCTGTGTGCCGCCGACTTCCTGGATCCCAATCTTCGCCACCGGCTTATTGAACGCCTTCTCGCGCTTGAGCAGATACTTCTCAACCTGCGACAGATTTGTTTTCTCGCAACCGAGATCGATCAGAATCACGCCCCCGACATTCGGATGATCCGCGTAATTCGAAAGCGTACGCAGCATGACGTCGATCGTCGATCCTTCCTGACAACCACAACCTTTGTTGTGCGGAATCGCAACGACACCATCGACGTTCGGATATTTCACGCGATCGTAAAGTGTGAACTCAGCAATCGTCGAAATTTGCATGGCCTCGTGACTGGCGCACATGCTGGTCGGCACGATCAGGACATAGTTACGTGTTCCGACGCGCCCGTCAGGTCGTCGATAACCCATGAACGTGGCGCGCTCGCTGACAGGGAGATAGTCAGGCGGGGCCGTGTGCAGGTTTTCAGGAAGTTCGCGCACGATCGGCACGTCGTCAGTCATGTTGTCGTGCGTGATCTGTTCGCCCTGCTTGATTCCCAGCGATGTTCCGATTGGTTGACCAAACTGAAGTACAAACTCGCCCGCAGGAATACCACGCGTCGCAAAACGATGACCCGGAGGAATCTCGCCGAGGATCTCAATCACCGTTTCATTTGGCAGCAGCAACTCGAGTCCCGCAGACGTAGCTTTCTTGACCACGGCCACGTTGTCTTTCGGATCGACAAGGATCGCGAACTCGCTGAGTATTGAAGCTGGAGGCGTTTGGACGCTCGACATATTTAGTTTTCTAAAACGTTCGGGAGTATTAATGAACGGACGTTTGGATGCACTCGCAACCAAAGTCCCGGGTTCTGATCGAATTGTGTTTCCCGCGTCTCGGCGTCGTCTGCAATCTTCGTTGTCAACAACTGCCGGTAACTTTCAACCTTCGCAGGAGCGGTGTCGGCATCGACGATCGACTGTACGATACGGCGCGCCCCGAGAATCGCTGCTGGTCCAAGTGTCAGAATCTGTTTCGCGGCGCGACACTCAGCCTCGTCTGCTTCTGTCACAACCGAGCCACCGGCTTTGAACTTGTTGATGTGGTGCTCGAGAATCGATTCAGAGATCGGGATCAGTCCGGCGACGTCGTTGTAACGCGCACCTGAGCCGGGCTTGATATAAGCGAGATGCGAAGCGCCACCCGCTTCCGGACCGAGACCGAGGAAGAATAGGTCGATGCCGCCAAGGGACTCGAGTCGTTCGACGTAGCCTGCAAGTTCGCTTTCGAGATCGGCGGCGTCGGTGCGAATCGAGGTAAAGCTCTTCACCTTGCGGAAGAAATCGTCGCCCAGCAGTCGTTCGAAGT
>DASTVU010000153.1:0-4056 GCA_035758935.1 Pyrinomonadaceae bacterium
AAGACCAGATGTACTTTCTCGCATCACGCGGATATCGGTGCATCGCACACGATCGCCGCGGCCATGGACGCTCGAGTCAGCCGCTAGGTGGAAACAATCTCGACACCTACGCTGACGATCTAGCCGAGCTCGCCGAAGCGCTCGATCTGAAAGATGCAATTCACGTTGGTCACTCGACCGGCGGCGGCGAAGTCGCACGTTACATCGGACGCCACGGCACGAAGCGTGTCGCGAAGGCCGTACTGATCAGCGCGATTCCGCCGTTGATGTTGAAAACAGAGGCCAATCCTGGTGGCTTGCCGATCGAGGTGTTTGATCAGCTTAGAGCCGGAGTTCAAGCCGACCGTTCACAGTTTTTCAAAGATCTCAGTGAACCGTTCTATGGTTTTAATCGGCCCGGGGCGAAAGTTTCGCAGGGACTGCGCGATTCTTTCTGGCTGCAAGGCATGCTGTGTGGATATCCAGCCGCGTACGAGTGCATCAAGGCCTTTTCCGAAACTGATCTCACTGAAGACCTGAAGAAGTTCGACGTCCCGACATTCATCATGCACGGCGACGACGATCAGATCGTGCCAATCGGTGCGTCAGCGTTGTTGTCGTCGAAGATCGTTAAGAATGCGACGTTGAAAGTTTATCCAGGCTTTCCGCACGGCATGTGCTCGACGCACAAGGATGTGATCAATGCGGATCTGTTAGCGTTCGTGAAGGGGGAGAAATCAGCGTCGGCGTGAGGGGAGTGAGTCGGATCACGCATGTGTTGCTATTATTAGCGGGGGGCGAATACTAGCATGGCTGATCCGATTCACATCCTGTTGCAAACTACAATTCCACCTGTTGAAGACGACTGGAATATCGACCGGTTTTCTTTGCTGCGAGAACATCTCGCCTCGATCAGAAACGCTGACGATACACCTGTCTACAAAGTCACTGCGCGTAATCGTGAGCTTAACTCCGAAGGTAACGATGCCGTGTTGAGCGTGCTCGACACTACGGACGTTGATGAGCTCTGGATTTTTGCAGTTGATACGGGTGAGGGGTTGACGGGTGCGGACTGTCAGGGAATCACGCGCTTCCATCAGCAGGGGGGAGGAATTATGGCGACGCGCGATCACGCGGATCTGGGCTCATCGTTGTGCACACTCGGAGGCGTTGGTCGGGCACATTTCTTTCATTCGCAACATCTGGATCCCGATGCGTCGCGTCATGTCCGTGATGATCAGGTAACCACGATGATCACGTGGCCGAATTATCATTCAGGCTCGAATGGTGACTATCAAAGAATTACGGCGGTTGAGCCAGTGCACGAACTGCTTCGCCGTGGTTCGGGGGTGATTGAGTATTTCCCGGCTCATCCGCACGAGGGCGGTGTCGGTGTGCCTGATGGTGAAGAATGCGCGCGAGTTATCGCGACCGGCAAGAGTCAGGTAACGGGTCGCGACTTCAATCTGGCAGTAGCGTTGGAGTGTAGAGGTGATCGCCATGGAAATCGACTCGGGCGAGCTGTGGCCGAGTCGAGCTTTCATCATTTTGTTGATTACAACTGGGACACGTCCAAGGGATGTCCAACCTTTCTCCTGGAGCCACCGGGCGATGAGATCAAGCGCCGTCCGGAGCGACTCGAAGACATCAAAACCTACGTTGCGAATCTCGCCCACTGGCTAGCGCCACAAAAAAGTTAAGCCACAAAAGGCACAAGAAGCACAAAACAGATAATCCACTGAAAATCTGTTTGTGCTTTTTGTGCCTTTTTGTGGCAAATTACCGAAAATAAGTTCGAAAGTGAGGTGCGGGGCTTTGTTATTAACTCTTCTTCTGTTACTTGCGTTCGCGGTCCCTTCTGTTCAAACCAAGCCTGAGTCGGCTGTTGTTAATTCTTCTGACGGTATTCCGATTCACTATTCCGTCGCGGGCAAAGGCGAGCCGGCGCTCGTCTTTATTCATTGCTGGGGTTGCAATCGCAACTTTTGGGAAAGCCAGGTTGCCGAATTCTCGAAGACGAATCGCGTCGTAACGATCGACCTTCCGGGTCATGGCGAGTCGGGGTCGGGACGGAAAAACTGGTCCATCGAGAGTTACGGCGACGACGTGAAAACAGTCGTCACGAAGCTTGGACTCAAGCGAGTTGTCCTCGTCGGCAGTTCGATGGGCGCACCGATCGCGCTCGAAGCGACTAAGCTCATGCCCGATAACGTTGTGGCAATCGTTCCGGTCGACAGCTTGCAGAACGTCGAACAAACCATCACGCCCGAGCAACTCGATGCGGTGATCAAGCAAATGACGGCTGACTATAAGGCCGCCACCACTGGCTTGCTCAATCAGTTCTTCTTCTCACCAAACACACCGGAGGCTGTGAAGACGCGCGTCATTAACGAGGCGCTTTCACGTCAACCGGAGACGGCCGTCGCGATCCTCAAAGGTATCTTCGCTTATAAGGTGGGTCCGACCCTGAAAGAGACAAAGGTTCCGATCAAGGCGATCAATGCCGACCTTAACCCGACCAACCTTGAGATCAACCGGAAGTATGCGCCGCAGTTTGATGCCGTGATAATCAAGGGCACGGGCCATTATCCGATGCTCGAAGATCCGGCACGCTTTAATCAGATGCTTGCGGACATTTTAAAAACTCTGCCGCGCAAATAGTTTTGCTCGACCTCATTGGTAGTGAGCGAGAGGGCGGTGAGATAGGCGACCCTGGCTTCGTCGAAACGACGCAAGCGTCGCAGAAGATCGCCTCGAGAGGCGTGAAAGAGATAGTAATTCTGAAGCGCGCCGTCGGCTCCGACAGCGTCAATCAACGTCAGCCCTCTTTCAAATCCTTCGGCCATCGCAACGGCTGCGGCGTGATTTAAAGCCACAATTGGCGAAGACGTAATCCTCATCAATTCTTCGTACAGCGCCACAATCTGTCTCCAATCGGTTTCATCCGCGGTTTCTGCTTCGGCGTGTACGGCAGCGATCGCGGCTTGCAGTTGATACTTTCCAACCTGCCGCAAGCGCAGCGCTCTTTGGACCAGGTTCAGGCCTTCTTCGATTTCAGCAACGTTCCAAAGTGATCGATTTTGTTCCTCAAGCGTCACGAGTTCGCCTTGATTGTTCACGCGAGCCTCCCGCCGTGAGTTCTGCAAGAGCATCAACGCGAGCAGGCCGAGATTCTCGGGCTCGTGCGGCAGCAACTCGCAGAGCACGCGCCCTAGCCGAATCGCTTCCGCGCACAGATCATTTCTTATCAAGCTCTGACCAGTACTTGCAGCATAGCCTTCGTTGAAAATGAGATAGATAACTGCCTGAACAGCCGTTAATCGATCGGCAATCCTTTCGAGTGAGGGAATTTCATAAGGGATTCCTGCAAGACGAATCTTCTGTTTGGCGCGCACGAGTCGTTGGGCCAGGGTCGTTTCGGGTACGAGAAACGCGTGCGCGATCTCGGTTGTTGTCAGTCCTCCCAATGTCCGCAGCGTAAGTGCGACCTGTACTTCGCGCGTAAGAGACGGATGACAACAGGTGAAGATCAAACGCAAACGATCGTCAGGGTATTCCACAACATCCTCAAACAACTCGGGCTCGACATACGGATGCAACCGGTTCGCTTCGTAGGTCAGTTCCGCTTGTTTGTCAGTTCGTGTTTTGTCGCGGCGCAGCGCGTCGAGGAGTTTCCGGTGCGCGACGGTCGTCAGCCACGCGCCGGGATTGTCAGGAGATCCTTCAAGTTTCCACTTCTATACGGCAACGATGAATGCTTCCTGTAAAGCTTCCTCGGCCAGATCGAAAGATCCCGAGATACGGATCAGAGTCGCGATGATCCGTCCGTATTCTGCGCGGAAAACTTGTTCAATATCAGCCACGGATTTACACAGATTAACATCCGTGTGGATCCGTGAAAATCCGTGGCTAATATTTGTTTAGGCAGTCGCTTCTGCCGCAGTCTCGACGAGTGGTCGGACTTCGACCGTGCCCGTTCGCGCGGAAGGAATTCGTGCGGCGATAGCTGTGGCTTCGTCGAGGTTTGCCGCTTCGACCAGAAAGTAACCGCCCAGTTGTTCGTGTGTCTCGGCGAAT
>DASTVU010000154.1:0-17201 GCA_035758935.1 Pyrinomonadaceae bacterium
CGGCCACGGAGGGCCGCCCCTACAGTACGTTCCGCAATGACCGAAGACTTATCTCGCTATCATTTCCCGTTGAGTGATCTGTTCTGCGACGGAGATTGGAAGCAGTATCGGCTCACCGGTGAGCAAATCAGTTTCTACAAAGAGAATGGTTACCTCGCGGGAATCAGGATGCTCAACGAGTCTCAGCTCGATGTGCTGCGTCGCGAGCTGGCAGATCTGGTAGATCCAGCGCATCCGGGTCATCACCTGTTTTACGAATTCAATGCAAACGAATCTGCCGATCCCAATCAGATCCTCTTCCACGCACTCGGAGCCTGGCGCATAACGACAGGATTGCACGACCTCTTATGGAATCCTGCCTTTGTTGTCGCGGCGGCTCAGTTACTCGATGGTCCAGTGCGCTTCTGGCACGATCAGATCTTCTACAAACCTGCACATCACGGTGGTGTCGTCATCTGGCATCAGGATTATTCCTACTGGACTAGAACCGTGCCCGTGGCTCATATCTCGTGCTGGATTGGCCTCGATGATTCAACGCGTGAGAACGGCTGCGTCCATTACGTTCCAGGTAGTCATCGCTGGCCGCTTCTGCCGCGTCATGGCTTCGCGAATAACATGGATGCTGTTTTAGATTCGTTGACACCCGAGCAGCGTGAAGAGTTCAAGCCTGTGCCGATCGAATTGAAGGCTGGTGAGTGTTCGTTTCATCATCCATTGATGGTCCATGGTTCGCACGCAAACCAAACTCCGCGACCACGACGTGCTGTCGTGATCAACGCATTTCGCGATGGCGTCCTCTCTGCTTCTGACGCGCCTCCACTCGAAGGCGTGCCCGCAATTCCTGCAGGACAAAAGATGGATGGACAATTCTTCCCGTTACTGTTCGATCCTGATACTGCCACTAAAACGCAACAGTGAAGTCGAAGAACTGCGACACCTGTGTAACGTGTTGCGTGTTTAATAAATCCCGAATTTAGTTGAAAGGGGATTAGTAATGACAGCAAAAGCGGCAGCATCACCAAGCCGAAAGAAAGCTTCAAGTATTTTCAAAGAAGCGGAGGCGTTTTCGAGTTTTTCTGTGAACGATTTGCAGAAGGCGAAACAGTTTTACGGAGAAACACTCGGACTCGAGGTCAAGGAAACACCGGAGGGACTTGAACTTCATTCAGGCAACAACGTCGTATTCTTATATCCTAAACCGAACCATACCCCGGCCTCTTTCACTGTTCTGAATTTTCACGTCGAAGACATTGACGAGGCGGTTGATGAACTCAAGGGGTTGGGAGTGAAACTCGAACACTACGACTTGCCTGACATCAAAACCGACGAACGCGGCATCGCTCGTGGTCCAAAGGGACCGATAATCGCGTGGTTCAAAGATCCGGCAGGAAACATTCTCTCAGTACTTGAAGAACGGTAGATCATTAGCCACGGATGAACACGGATTGAATTCCGATCTGTGTTCATCCGCGTTCATCTGTGGTTCGTTTTCATCTTGTCCTCCCTCAGGCTGAGCTTTCGTGTATCAGAGACATACAGCGGTTCCTCACAACTTCAGGAAACTTCGAGTGAATCACTGTGGCAACGAAGTTGCTCAGGAAGCTTTCATGAATTTCAAGCTGAAGAATTTGTCCGATCAGGTAATCGTGATTACCGGTGCATCCTCGGGAATTGGTCTCGTTACGGCACGACTCGCGGCCAAGCGAGGCGCGCGGTTGGTGCTGAACGCAAGGAATGAAGAGGCACTGCGACAGGTAACGGATGAGATTAACGCTGCGGGTGGCGAAGCGATTTATGTTGCGGGCGATGTGGGTAACTACGAAGACATTCTAGAAATTGCCGAAAGAGCAGTGCGACGTTTTGGTGGTTTCGACACGTGGGTGAACAACGCCGGCGTCTCGATCTACGGCGCTATTCTGGACCAGTCGCTCGAGGATCAGCGTCGCTTATTTGAAACGAATTACTGGGGCGTCGTTCATGGGTCAATGGTCGCTTGCGCCCATCTCAGGAACGGAGGCGGCGCGCTGATCAACGTCGGCAGCGTTCTTTCCGACATAGCAATCCCGATCCAGGGAACCTACTGCGCCACCAAACACGCTGTTAAAGGTTACACCGACGCTCTGCGCATCGAGCTTGAAGAAGAAGGTGCACCGATTTCAGTAACGTTGATCAAGCCGAGCGCGATCGACACGCCTTACACTCAGCACGCAAAAAATCTGATGGCCGTCGAGCCGCAGAACCCGCCGCCGGTCTATGCGCCGGATCTCGTCGCGGAAGCGATTCTTCACTGCGCTGAAAATTCAGAACGTGATTTGTATGTCGGTGGCGGTGGCAAGATGTTTGCCGAGGCCGGGCATCATGCACCACGACTTACCGATAAGGTAATAGAAGCCACAATGTTTAGCCTGCAGAAATCCAGTCAGCCAAAACTCGATGGTGGTGCTGATAGTTTGCACGCTCCTTCAGCCGACGGTGAGGAACGCGGTGGTTATTTGGGTCACGTTGCGGAATCGAGCGTTTACACAAAGGCTTCGGTGCATCCATTGATCGCCGGTTCGTTGCTTGCCGGACTTGGTTTCGCTGCTTTTGCGGCCTGGCGTGCAGTGAATGCGAACTCGGCGGCAAGAAGGCGCCCGAAAGTTCTCCTGGACAGAGCCAGATGAAAGGGGTTAGACCAATGCGTGATGATGAAGGTAATGTTTGGAAAGGTCTGGTGGCCGGACTTGCCGGCGGACTCGTGGCTTCATGGACCATGAATCAATTTCAAGCGGCATGGACCCGCATACAGGAAGGAAATGAAAAGCCACACGGCGCGCAGTCAATGCAGCCGAGCGAAGGCTCAAGCGGCGATCAGTCTCAAGATGCAGGCGACCAGGACGACGCTACTGTCAAAACCGCTAAAATAATTTCCAGAGAGGTTTTGGGACACGAATTACAGGAGAGCGAGAAGAAATCTGCCGGTGCTGCTGTACATTATGCCTTTGGTACTGTGACCGGTGGATTGTACGGAGCACTTGCTGAAGTAACACCGCAAGTGACGACTGGCGCCGGAGTTCCGTTTGGAGCCGCGTTCTGGCTTCTTGCAGATGAGATTTCAGTACCGTTACTGGGGCTCTCAAAGGGACCAACCGAGTATCCGGTCTCGACCCATGCTTATGCGCTAGCTTCACATCTTGTTTACGGAGCGACGGCAGAATTGAGCCGGCGCGCAATACGAAACGTTCTGTGAGTAGACTGACTTTCTTCTGCGACCTCGCAGAAGCAACGACGCCACTTCCGCACTTTTGGGAACACACAGTCGGCAGCGATCATGCTCGCACGGCGCTGCGATCTGACTGGCAACGCCAGCTAAAACGAGCCCACGACGAATTAGGCTTCAAGTACGTTCGTTTTCATGGCCTATTGTCCGACGATATCGGCATGTTGCGACAGGTCAACGAACAGCTTGTTTACTCGTTTTTCAATTGCGATCAGGTTTTCGACTTTCTGCTTTCGATCGGCATGAAGCCGTTCGTCGAGTTGAGTTTCATGCCAACAGCTCTAGCTTCCGGCAAGAGAACAGTCTTTACCTACGAAGCTAATGTGACGCCGCCAAAAGACTACAAAGAATGGGCGACGCTCATTGAGCATCTGGTTTCTCATCTCGTTGATCGATACGGTAAAAGGGAAGTCTCCACCTGGTTTTTTGAGGTCTGGAATGAACCCAATTTGAAGACGTTTTGGGCCGGAAGCCGGCGCGAATACTTCAAACTTTATCGACACACCGTTGAAGCGATCAAAGGCGTCTCGCCGTCACTCAAGGTTGGTGGACCCGCAACAGCGAAGAGCGAATGGATCGAGGAGTTTGTCAATTTCTGCGATCGAAACGACGTCGCCTGCGATTTTGTCAGCACGCATTATTATCCTAACGACGGCTTTGAGAGAGACGGCGACATTGAACTCCAACTCTTCAAAAGCCAGCGCGGCATCATGCGCGAAGTCGCGCAGAACACTCGTAGCCACTCTCGTAACCGGCCGGTCTATTACACCGAGTGGAATTCGTCATCGGTCCTGTGGGATCCATTGCACGATGAACCTTATGCAGCCGCTTTCGTAGGTTCAACCATTCTCGAAGCAAACGGTCTTGTCGATGGTTACGGTTTCTGGACCTTCTCGGACATTTTTGAAGAGAAGTACATTCCGTCGAAACCGTTTCATGGCGGCTTTGGGCTACTAACGCTGCATGGCATTCCCAAGCCGTCGTATCGCGCGTTTGAGCTGTTTCACGATCTTGGCGACAGGCAATCGCTCGTCGACGGTTTGCATGAAACTGTCGATTGCTCTCTAGTTCAGAAAGATTCGAGCGTCACTGTTTTGCTTACGAATCACACGACGCCTGGTCATTCGATCGAAACGGAGGAATTGCATATTCGACTCGACAACGCGTCTGAACCAACAAGTGCACGCATCCGACGCATTGATGAAGATCACGCAAACCCGAAGCGTTTGTGGCAGGAGATGGGCGAGCCGGAGTATTTGAGTGATAAGGATATCGAAAGTCTTGAGGAAGCGTCTCAGCTCGTCTCTGAAAAACAACCACTCAGGTTTCATGATGGATCAGTTTTTCTGAAAATGACTTTACCGCCACACGCGGTGGCGGCGATTACGATCGATTTCAAACCGCGCAGGACAAAGCAATGAAAGTATTGGAGCCGTCGCTCACAGATGAGGAACTCGAGGCGCTGGAACGCGATACGTTCAAGTACTTTGCCGACGAGATAAATCCAGAGAACGGTCTGATTCCTGATAGCACGCGGCGTGATTCGTTTTCATCGATCGCCGCTGTGGGGTTTGCACTTACTGCTTATCCGATCGCGGTCGAGCGGAAATACTTGAGCAGAGCCGAGGCCGTGAAACGCACGTTGACGACGCTTCGCTTTTTTCATGACTCGCCACAAGGAAAAGAGGAAGACGCGACGGGATATAAGGGCTTCTACTATCACTTCCTCGACATGAAGACCGGACGACGCGCCGGCAAATGTGAAATATCAACAATCGACACCACCTATCTTCTCGCGGGCGCGCTCACGGCAGCCTGTTATTTCAACGCTGAAACCAAAGGTGAGCGCGAGATTCGGACACTTGCAGAGTCGCTTTACAAACGCGCGGATTGGCACTGGGCGCAGAACGGCGCTCTCACCGTCTCGCATGGTTGGCGACCTGAAAGAGGATTCATCAAGTATCGCTGGACCGGATACAGTGAAGCATTGATTCTCTATGTTTTGGGTCTTGCGTCACCGACTTTCCCGTTGCCAGCGGAAAGTTACGATGCATGGACCAGAACGTATCAATGGAAGAACATCTACGGGCACGAGTTTCTTTACGCTGGACCACTCTTTATTCATCACCTGTCGCACATGTGGATCGACTTCCGCGGTATCCAGGATGAGTACATGAGAGGCAAGGCGATCAATTATTTTGAGAACAGCCGGCGCGCGATCTACGCGCAGCAGGCGTACGCGATGCGGAATCCGAAAAAGTTTGTTGGCTACGATCGATTCCGTTGGGGGATAACTGCCAGCGATGGTCCTGGACCGGCACAGCAACGGATCAATGGAAAGCGCGTCCGCTTCTTCGATTACAAAGCACGATCGATTCCATATGGTCCTGACGATGGAACGTTGGCGCCGTGGGCTGTTGCGGCGTCACTGCCATTCGCGCCGGAAGTCGTGCTGCCATCGTTGCAGCGTCTCAACACAGACTATCCGGAGATTACGAACAAATACGGGTTCAAATGTAGCTATAACCCGACCTTCAAAGCCAAAAAACAAAAAGGTTGGGTTTCGAGTGGATACTTCGGGTTGGACCAGGGACCGATCGTCATGATGATCGAGAATTATCGAACGGGTTTGATCTGGAGGTTGATGCGGCGGTGTCCTTCCATTGTCGATGGACTCCGGCGTGCGAGGTTTCGAGGCGGTTGGTTGGGTTAGGTGGATGAGGACAGGATTAACAAGATTTGCAGGATTCATCTTGTTAATCCTGAAATCCTGCAAATCCTGTCAAACAATTCCGTCCAACTTCGTGTCCGGAGAGACTTCAACCGGCTCAGACCCTCTCCGAAATATCCGGGCGCCAGTCGACCCTCTCAGGGTCGTCTCGCCATTCTCGATACGAAGTATTGCGCCTTCGCGTAGTCCCACCACGGGAGTCTCGTTCTCTTCAAGAAACTGAATGATCCGCTCTTCTCTCGTCTCGCCCATGTGCTTTGAGTTGGGATCGGGATCGAGATAGTGCGGATTGATCTGAAACGATATGAGCCCCAGCGCGTTGAACGATGGCGGCTGGACGATCGGCATGTCGTTAGTTGTCCTGATCGTTGGACATGCCATGTTTGAACCGGCACTCGATCCGATGTAAGGCATACTCGCGTCAACTCTTTCGCGAATAACATCAAGCAGATCGAATTCGTAAAGAGTCTTCAACAATCGAAACGTATTACCGCCACCGATGAACATCGCATCGGTTTCCTTCACCGCCTGCACGGGATTCGCAGCCGTGTGAATCGACGTCAACTCATATCCCATCTTTTGAAAACGCGCGCGAGCAGTCGCAGCATACTTATCTCGATCAAAGAGGGCGAAAGGCACGAATAAGACGCGTTTCAATTCGCCGAGGAAGTCACGAATCTCCGTCTCAGCGTGATCGAGATACCCACTACCATGCAGCGTCGAGTTGCTTATGAGAAGCAAGCGCCGTGTTTTGTTGTTCATTATGCAGTACTCGTCAGTCCCGCCGGCCGCGGCGCTCCCTGAATAGTAACTGGAAGTTGCGGGGCACAGCAGACTTTGACCAGCCGTTCTCGATCGCGCTGCATCTCCTGATCCTTAGCGAGCCACGACATTACTTCATGCAAGACGCGCGCTGTATCCGGATCGGCGGGTTCGACGATCCGGTAGTGCATCCATGGTCCATCCCGCCGCACGCCGACGATTCCCGCACGTCGCAGGTACGCAAGGTGGCGGCTAATCTTTGGCTGGTTAGTCTTCAATACCTCGACAAAGAAACAGACACACACTTCATCCGCGCGCAGCAGATTTAACAGGCGCAAACGCGTCCGGTCGGCCAGCGCCCGAAAAAACGATTCCTTATCAAAAGCCTTTACTTTCCTGCTCATAGCCGGAATTTTAGCATGCCCGTCAATATATGGCTTGACATATGTGCGAACCTGGTAGATACTGCGCTTCCATATTCGCATAGACGCATATGCAATCTTTTGATGGAGGTAAGAGGATGAGTAACGAGAAACCCGTAAACGCGTTGAAGGCGCATCTCGCGCTCAACGTTCGTAACGTCGAGCAGAGTATCGAGTTTTACAAGAAAATGCTGGGGATTGAGCCGTCGAAAGTCCGCACCGGATATGCGAAATTCGACGTGCAGAATCCGCCGTTGAACCTGACGCTCAATGAATACAGTTTCAACGAACGTGGTGCTTTGTCGCACCTCGGAATCCAGGTGGCTTCAACTGAGGATGTGGTGGCCACTCGTCAAAAATGGGCCGATGCCGGACTCATCACTCGCGACGAGATGCAAACAAGCTGCTGTTACGCGTTGCAGGACAAAACCTGGGTGAGAGATCCTGACGGCAACGAATGGGAAGTGTTTGTGGTCCTCGAAGATAATCTGCCGGAAACAGCGCCGTGTGAGTGTGGGACGAAGGTTGAGGTGAGCACTACTGAAACAGCTTCATGTTGCACTACTGCGCCTGTCGGGGTCACACGTGAGCCATCCGCTACCCAAGCGAATTGTTGCTGAAGCGATTGGAACGGCAATGTTGCTCTGTGCGGTTGTGGGCTCCGGCATCATGGGCGAACGACTGGCCGCCGGCAATCTTGCCATCGCACTCCTCGCAAACTCGATAGCCACTGGAGGAGCGCTTGCTGCTCTGATATTGATATTTGGTCCCATATCCGGCGCGCATTTCAATCCGGTGGTTACTCTTGCTGACGCGTGGCACCGAGGAGTGTTAGGGCGCGAGGTGCCGGCGTATTTACTCGCACAGGTTACGGGAGCGTTCGCCGGTGTCGCGGTTGCGCATTTGATGTTTGGGTTGCCGTTGTTCTTTGTTTCAAAGCATGTCCGCAGCGGTGGCCCACAGATACTTAGCGAATTTGTAGCGACGTTTGGGTTGTTGGCGGTGATTTGGGGATGTGGTCGATTCAAATCGTCAGTAATTCCATGGGCAGTGTCTGTCTATATTGTCTCGGCTTACTGGTTTACGGCTTCGACGTCGTTTGCGAATCCTGCTGTTACACTGGCGCGATCCGTAACGGATACATTCTCCGGAATCAGACCTCTTGATACTCCGGCATTCATTTTGGCCCAGATCATGGGCGCCGGAGTTGCGACGGTGTTGTTTCGATGGTTCCATGATGAACAGAAACCAATATGAGTGAGCCTGAGCGAGTGTTAATTCTTTGCACGGGTAATTCCGCGCGGAGTCAGATGGCCGAGGGAATGTTGCGGCACATGGCGGGTGACGTTTATGAGGTTGCAAGTGCAGGAGTCTCGCCGAGTCGTGTCAGACCCGAGGCGATCGAGGCGATGCGTGAGATCGGCATCGACATCTCGCACCATCGCTCGAAGTCAGTGGATGAGTTTACGAATCAGAAGATCGATTACGTAATCACTGTTTGCGATAATGCGAGAGAACACTGTCCGATTTTTCCTGGTGAAGCTAAGCAAATCCATTGGAGTTTTGATGATCCTGCCGCAGTTGAAGGTGATGAAGTCGCGAGACTCGCAGTCTTCCGGCGCGTACGTGATGAGATTAGCGAGCGGTTGAGAGCGTTTGTGATGGAAACGAATCAATCACCACTTGCTTGCGATATGACCGCGATTCCGGCAGAGCAACGGCCGATACACCTGGCTACCAGCCGAGAACTCTTCTTGCAGATTGAAGAGACGCGTGAGTTGCCCAACGGTTATCAATTCCGGTTTGATGCTGAACCGAACGTGATCAGACGTTTAGCAGAGTTCGTTTCCCTTGAGAAACTATGTTGTCCGTTCTTGAGTTTTGCGATCGACATTGAAGCAGAGAATGGACCTGTGTGGATGAGTTTGACCGGGCGTGAGGGGGTCAAGGCATTTATTCGAGAAGAGATTAGTGGTTTGACAGGATTGACAGGATTTGCAAGATAGACATGATGAATTCCGAAAAGCCTGGCGACATGTTGGATTGTTGGCGTGAGACGGCTGCATACTGGACCAAATACAGCGACACTATCGCGCGGATGTTTGCACCGCTCACCGAGGCGATGATCGAGCGTGCGGGCATTCGTGAAGGGCAGTCTGTACTCGATGTTGCCGGCGGAGCAGGCGAGCCGTCGCTTACTATTGCTGAGAGAGTTGGACCAAGCGGAACGGTGACTTGCACGGACGCGATCGCGGAGATGGTTGAGGCTGCTCGTAGCGAAGCGAACCGTCGCGGCTTGAAGAACATGCGATTTCAGCAGTGCACTGCTGATTCTCTGCCTTTTCCTGAGAACTCGTTCGATGTGGTGGTGAGCAGGCTGGGCGTGATGTTCTTTCCCGATTCAGTTGGTACGATGCGTGAGATGCTTCGGGTAGTGAGACCAGGGGGATCGCTCACATTTGCAGTTTGGTACAAGAGCGACGTTAATCCGTTTTGCTATCTCGTGTCCGGCGTAATGGACCAGCACGTCAAAGCTGCAGAGCCTGATCCGAACGCCCCAAATGCATTTCGTTTTGCCGAGCCCGGCAAACTTTCAGATGTCATGAAGCAAGCCGGTGCGACTGACGTCCGAGACGAAGTTGTGAGTTTCGATATCGAAGCACCGCTCACCGCGCTCGAATTCTGGACCATGCGCTCACAAACTTCAGACACGCTGCGCGAAAAGCTCGCAACCCTGCCCGCAACTGAACAATCTCGGATCGCAGCGGAAGTAGAACAGGCTGTCAAACCGTTTTTTCCTCACAATCAGATGAAGTTTCCGACGCAGATGCTCATTGCCGCCGGAAAGAAGCCGGGCTGATCCAATCTGTGTAATCTGTGATTGCTGTCATACAATAGCCTCCATGCGACGGTCGCTGTTGGACCATAAGTGGGCCGGTTATGTCGTGGCGGCGCTCAGTGTCGGCGCGTTAACGCTGTTTCTGAAGACCATCGGCGAACACGTTAATGCGGCCACAGTATCGCTGGCACTCCTGCTGAATGTTCTTTTCATCGCGACTCGCTGGGGAAGTTTGCCGGCGTTGGCGGCTTCAATCCTCGCGATGCTCTGTTTCAACTTCTTCTTTCTACCTCCTTTCGGAACGTTCACGATCGCCGCTACCGACAACTGGATTGCCCTCCTCGCCTTTCTGGTCACTGCCGTAACCGCCGGACAGCTTTCCGCGAGTGCCAGAAAACGAGCCGAAGAAGCGGAATCAGGAAGACGCGAGATTGAACGTCTCTACGCTGAGTTGCGCGACGCGTTTGAACGTGCCAGTCATGCGGAAGCTCTGCGACAGAGTGAGAAACTAAAATCCGCCCTCCTCGATGCCGTCACACACGACCTCCGCACACCGCTTACGTCAATCAAAGCCTCGATTACGACATTGCTTGATGAAGTTCGTGGCCGTATTAACGGCGAGCCGCGGGTTGCGCTCGACGCAGAGTCGCGCCTCGAGATGATGGAAGTGATCGATGAAGAAAGCGATCGTCTGAGCCGGTTCATCAGCGGATTGATCGAACTTGCTCGCATCGAAGCAGGCGAGCTGCAACTGCGACGGCGCTGGGGTGCGGTTGACGAGATCATTTCCGCTGCTTTATCACGAGCCGAGCCGATCACGCGTCAACATCGCGTGGAGCTCGACGTTGAAAAGGAGTTGCCCGGTGTGCGCGTTGATGAACGTGCCGTGAGTGAAGTCGTCTACACGCTGATCGATAACGCAGCGAAGTATTCAGCGAACGGATCCGTCATTCGCATCAGTGCTAAACGTGCGGGTGATGAGTTGATACAGATGGCAGTGGACGACGAAGGCCCTGGCATTCCGAGCGATCTGCGTGAACGCGTTTTTGATAAATTCTTTCGCGCCACACGTGATGGAGACATTCGCAATCACCAACCAACGGGCACGGGTATGGGCCTGGCGATTGCGAAAGGCATCGTAGAAGCACACGAGGGGGCAATCTCGATCGAGTCAGGACGTGGCGGGAAGGGAACGCGTGTAATATTCACACTTCCGATTGGCGATGATGACGTGGTCGAAGAAACGCCGCCTCCGGCTGTGACTGTTGAGACGCGATGACTGATCAGCCTCGTATTCTTGTTGTTGATGATGAGCCGCAACTGACGCGCGTGCTACGTACCGGATTGAAATCGCGTGGTTACGACGTGCGTGCGGCCGCGGATGGTCTGGCTGGATTCGAGGCGTTCAACGATTGGCATCCGGATCTTGTGATTACGGATCTGGCGATGCCGAATGTTGATGGTCTCGAGTTGTGCCGGCGTCTGCGCGCAGTCTCGCAGGTTCCAATCATAGTGCTGTCGGCGAAGGGTGAAGAGAAGACGAAAGTTGAAGCGCTCGATCTCGGCGCCGACGATTTCGTTACCAAGCCGTTTGGGATTGACGAGTTGCTTGCGCGCGTAAGAGCTTCACTGCGCCGTGCAAACGCTCCGCCAATGAATGAGGCGACGTCGACGATTCTCGACTCGGGAGACTTTCACGTCGATCTCGAAACACGCGAGATCACGGTGCGAGGACAACCGATTCACCTGACGCCAAAAGAGTTCGATCTCCTCGTATACTTCATAAAGCATTCGGGAAAAGTTCTGACACACCGCACACTCCTCGCTGCATTGTGGGGCGGTAACTACGTCGAGCAGAACGAGTACCTCCGCGTCTTTGTCGGCAATCTCCGCAAAAAAATTGAACCCGATGCAGCCACGCCACGCTACATCCTCACCGAACCCTGGATCGGGTATCGTTTCCACGAAAAAGCACAAGAAATCTAGCCACAAAAAGGCACAATAAAGCACAAAAGAAAAATCCTCATTTTTTGGCTTTATGTGCCTTTTTGTAGCTATTCATCTTTACAAACTTTTTATGAACCCTTTACGCCCTTTTTATGTGGCGAAGCGTAAGTTGGGTTCATGAGTGAAGAAATTCAACGCGAACCTGGTGGCTGGGAGTGGGTTGGAGCGGTCGCTTGTTTTGTGGTTGCAGTCCTCTCTGTCGCGGTTGGGTTTGTACTAACTACTGATTGGTTACTCGATGCGCACCTTCATCCAGCGTTGCACGCGGTCGGTATCGTTCTCCTCATCATCGGTATTCCGCTCCTCATTCTTGGCGGCCATTGCATGGATCTGGGCGAGAAAAAGAACAAACACATCGTTCTTGCACTGAGCTTCCTGTCGGTCCTTTTCCTGTCTACAGGATTAACAGTCCAGGCACAACAAACGATCTTCAATGTGCCGACGACCGACGTGCTCGACAAGGGGAAGGTTTACGCAGAGCTTGATGCAAGCTTGAAAGCGACGGACGGCTCGGATGTGCGGAAGTTCTCATCGTTCGTTCCGCGCTTGGTGATAGGCGCTGGAAACAATGTGGAATTTGGACTGAATCTCACCGGCAACATTCAACCCGGCCCTGATTCAACGACACTCGTGCCGGCGATCAAGTGGAAGCCATTTCAACGCGAGAGCGGATGGACCATGGTCGTCGGTGACAACTTCTTCATTCCCGTTCGTAATCGCGCCTACAACGCCGGCAATTATGTCTACGCGGAAATGAGCAAGACGTTCAAGCAGGGAACCCGAATCACATTTGGTGGCTACGACTTTACGAGCAATGTCGTCGCTCCCGCGAATCGCGCCGGCGGTCAGTTTGGTTTTGAGCAACCGCTAAACAGGAAGGTCACATTTGCCGCCGATTGGTTTACCGGCAAACACAGCGCCGGTTATTTCACTCCCGGAATAATTTTCAAAGCCGGACCAACAGTCACAGGTTATGCGGGCTATTCGATTGGTAATCAGAACGTCTCAGGTGGCAATCACTTTTTTCTGTTAGAGCTTGGATACAACTTCAACTGAGGCGTGCGGAGTTCTGCGATGTTCGATTTGATTTTTATAGCAGCGACGATTGTTTTCTTCTTGATTGCACTTGGTTATGTGCGCGCGTGTGAGAAGTTGCAGAAGGAGTAAGCGGATGAGTTTCGAAACGCTGATCACTTTAGTTGTTTCTGCATTGTTGCTCGTTTATCTGGCATACGCGCTGCTGCGGGCGGAGAAGTTCTGAGACCTTATGACGCTGAATGGTTGGTTACAGATCGCATTTTTCTTAGCCCTGATATTGTTGGTAACAAAGCCTCTCGGCATCTTCATCACACACGTTTTCAATCGTGAGGGCACGTTCCTCGATCCGGTAGCAAGGCCAGTTGAGAGATTGATCTATCGACTCACTCGCGTCGATGCAGACCGCGAAATGCGTTGGACCGAGTATGCAGTCGCGATGCTGCTATTCAGTGTCGTTTCGATGCTCGTGCTTTATGCATTGCAAAGATTGCAGGGCTTTTTGCCGTTCAATCCGCAGCACTTGCCGGGCGTCGATTCCACCGGCTTCACGGGCTCATCATTCAACACGGCTTCGTCGTTTACAACGAATACCAACTGGCAGTCGTACGTGCCTGAGACAACGATGAGCTACTTCACGCAGATGGTGGGGTTGGCTTATCACAACTTCGTTTCTGCTGCCGTGGGAATTTCACTCGCGATTGCTTTCATTCGCGGTATCGCGCGCAGGCAGATGGAGACGATCGGAAATTTCTGGGTCGACATGACGCGGGCGATTCTCTGGGTATTGTTGCCGTTTTGCATCGTAGGTTCGTTGTTCCTGGTATCGCAGGGAGTCATTCAAAACCTGAGACCATACGACACTGCGAAACTCGTCGATCCACAAACAAAAGAAGTTACCACTCAGTTGATTGCGCAAGGTCCGGTCGCGTCTCAGGAGTTCATCAAACAATGGGGAACAAACGGTGGCGGATTCTTCAATACCAACAGTGCCCATCCATTTGAGAATCCAACGCCGCTCACAAACCTTATCGCGCTCTTCTCAATCTTTGCGATCTCTGCCGGACTGACTTACACGCTCGGGCGCATGACCGGTTCACCAAAACACGGTTGGGCCGTTTGGTCCGCGATGGCCGTGCTCTTCCTGGCGGGAGTGCTGGTCGCTTACTGGAGTGAAGCGCGTGGTAATCCGCTGCTCGCGGGAACTGATCAGAAAGCCACGGCACTGCAATCAGGCGGGAACATGGAAGGCAAGGAAGTCCGCTTCGGTATTGCCAATAGCGCGCTTTTTGCGACCGTCACGACTGACGCTTCATGCGGCGCCGTTAATGCAATGCACGACTCGTTTACTCCGCTCGGCGGCATGGTGCCACTCGCGAACATCATGTTGAGTGAGGTGGTCTTTGGCGGAGTCGGTGCGGGGCTTTACGGCATTCTGATCTTCATCGTGCTTTCGGTGTTCATTGCGGGATTGATGGTTGGCCGCACGCCTGAATACCTCGGCAAGAAGATTGAATCATACGACGTGAAGATGGCGATGCTCGTCGTGCTTGTGTTTCCGCTCACAATTCTGGTGTTCACAGCGATCTCTGCGGTATCGCCGTCGTTCGGTACATCGCAATTGAATAATCCCGGACCGCATGGGCTCAGCGAGATGCTTTACTCGTTTACATCCGCCACCGGCAATAACGGATCTGCCTTCGCAGGAATTTCAGCGAACACGTTTTGGTACAACACGACGATTGGAATGGCGATGCTCGTTGGTCGCTTCATGATGATCATTCCGATGCTGGCAATCGCCGGCAGTCTCGCGCGCAAGAAGATCGTACCGCCATCGCTGGGCACGTTTCCGGTGACGACGCCGTTGTTCACGACGCTCCTGGTGAGCGTGATCGTGATTGTTGGTGCGTTGACGTTTTTCCCCGTGCTCAGTCTTGGGCCAGTTGTTGAGGAGTTGTTGATGCGAGGGGGAAGTTAGACAGGATTTCAATGATTTGAAGGATTTACAGGATTCGCATCATGTCAATCTGGTTAATCCTGCAAATCCTGTCCCCAACTTTCTCTTTTGAAACCATGAGCGCACAGTCAAAAAAAGCAATCTGGAACGCACAGATCGTTAAACGAGCGGTCCTTGAATCATTCATCAAACTTCATCCGCGCAAGATGATGGGCAATCCCGTCATGTTTGTCGTCGAGGTCGGTAGTGTTCTCGCTACTTTGCAATTGATCAGGGGAATTGTCTCAGGCGTCACCAATTTTAGTTTCGAGCTACAGATCACGCTCTGGCTCTGGTTCACAGTGCTCTTTGCGAACTTCGCTGAGGCGATGGCCGAGGGTCGCGGCAAGGCGCAGGCCGACAATCTTCGCAAATCAAAAACGGAAACCATCGCGCACCGCATTACTACGGGCTCGCAAACGGAAGATGTGCCTGCACCGCAATTACGCAAAGACGACGTTGTAATCGTTTCCGCGGGTGAGTTCATCCCCGGCGACGGCGAGATTATTGACGGCGTGGCTTCGGTAGATGAGTCGGCGATCACCGGCGAAAGCGCACCCGTGATTCGTGAGGCCGGTGGCGATCGTTCCGCTGTCACAGGTGGCACTCGCGTTCTCTCCGATCAAATCAAGGTTCGCATTACCTCAAATCCCGGTGAGACGTTTATCGATCGCATGATCGCCCTCGTTGAAGGCGCAAAGCGTCAGAAGACGCCCAATGAAATCGCACTGAACATACTGCTCGCCGGTCTCACGATCATTTTTCTACTCGCCGTCGTTACGCTCCAACCATTCGCAATCTATTCCAACGCGCCGCAAACAATCTTTGTCCTTGTATCGCTACTGGTTTGTTTGATCCCAACAACGATTGGTGGACTTCTCTCGGCAATCGGCATTGCCGGTATGGACCGTCTGATTCAGCACAACGTTCTTGCTATGTCAGGTCGCGCGGTCGAAGCAGCCGGCGACGTGAACACGCTTCTGCTGGACAAGACCGGAACCATCACCCTCGGCAATCGACAGGCGACCGCGTTCATTCCTTTACCGGGAGTCGACGAGTCGGAGTTGGCTGAAGCGGCTCAATTGTCGTCGCTCGCCGACGAAACGCCGGAAGGGCGTTCGATCGTCGTGCTCGCGAAAGCACGATACGGATTGCGTGGGCGAGATTTGACGCCACTGGAAGCGACCTTTGTTCCGTTTACTGCCCAAACACGTATGTCAGGGGTTGATTTCGATGGACGTGAAGTTCGCAAAGGCGCAGCAGACGCGATTCAGAAATATCTACGCTCGAATGGTAATCACACCTCGAAAGATCTTAACGACATAGTCACGAGAATCTCGCGTGAGGGGGGAACTCCTTTAGTCGTGGCTGATGATCGTCTGCCACTCGGAGTAATTCAACTGAAAGACATCATTAAAGGCGGGATGATCGAACGCTTCAATCAGCTGCGGCAGATGGGAATTCGAACCGTGATGATCACGGGCGATAACCCGCTGACTGCCGCCACGATCGCGCGTGAAGCAGGTGTTGACGACTTTCTAGCCGAAGCGACGCCCGAAGACAAGATGGCGCTTATTAAGCGCGAACAGGAAGGCGGGAAACTCGTCGCGATGACGGGCGACGGCACTAACGATGCTCCGGCCCTCGCCCAGGCAGATGTCGGCGTCGCCATGAACACCGGAACTCAGGCGGCCAAAGAAGCCGGCAACATGGTTGACCTCGATTCAAATCCGACAAAGCTGATTGAGATTGTAGAGATTGGAAAGCAGTTGCTGATGACGCGCGGTGCGTTGACGACGTTTTCGATTGCGAATGACGTGGCGAAGTATTTCGCGATCATTCCGGCGATGTTTGCGCCGGCGTTTCCAGTGCTGAATACACTCAACATCATGGGATTACGCACACCGCAGTCAGCAATTCTCTCCGCCGTCATTTTCAATGCGCTGATCATCGTTGCGCTCATCCCGCTTGCATTGCGAGGCGTTAAGTATCGACCGATGAGTGCGGCCGCGTTGTTACGACGCAACCTGCTGATCTACGGGCTTGGTGGAATCGTCGTGCCGTTTATCGGGATCAAGATCATCGACGTGGTGATTCACGCAGTGGGGCTAGCTTGAAATGAAGAATTTACTAACAGCGGTGCTGATGAC
>DASTVU010000155.1:0-4231 GCA_035758935.1 Pyrinomonadaceae bacterium
TGCGAACGTGCTGACCCGGCGAAGTGCCACTCTGCGGCTCTCCGCGTATCTGCATCCTTTGAGGTACGCAGAGGGCCGCAGAGATGTGC
The DNA here is from genome assembly GCA_035758935.1 of Pyrinomonadaceae bacterium. Taxonomy (GTDB): domain Bacteria; phylum Acidobacteriota; class Blastocatellia; order Pyrinomonadales; family Pyrinomonadaceae; genus PSRF01. The sequence goes on from DASTVU010000155.1 coordinate 90, forward strand.
GCCTCCTTGGAGTGCGGCGGCCTGACGCCGCTTTGGCCTCGATCAAGCGCGATCGATAACAAAGCGGCGTCAGGCCGCCGCACTCCAAGGAGGCGCACATCTCTGCGGCCCTCTGCGTACCTCAAAGGATGCAGATACGCGGAGAGCCGCAGAGTGGCACTTCGCCGGGTCAGCACGTTCGCAGCGCCGCGCGCGCCACTAACGTGTAGACCCTGACGAGGTACAAATAAAACTTAGTTTTGTTACAGCACGCGCAGGAACGCGACGAGGTCTTTTTTCTCCTGCGCCGTTAGTTTCAACTCGAGTACGAGATTGAAGAATTCAACCGTGTCTTCCAACGTCAACAGACGCCCATCATGCAGATACGGCGGCGACTCTTTGATTCCACGCAGTGGAAACGTTTTGATTGCTCCCTGCGCCGTGATCATCATTCCGCCTTCCATTCGTGGTTTATAAAATCTCTCCACCGCGAGGTCGTGCATCAGGTTGTCAGTGTAATAAGGTGGCGTGTGACACTGGTTGCAACTCGCTTTACCGAAGAACAGATCCTCACCACGAATCTCGCTCTGCGTTGCTTTGCTCCGATCCAGTCGTCCAAGCACGTTGAGTTTCGGAGCCGGTGGAAAATCGAGTAGCGCCTGGAACTCCGACATGAAATGGACCTGCGACGCGCGCTCCAGGATGTTTACCCCCTTCTTCGTTGCCAGGACGATGTCGCCATCGAAGTACGCGGCTCGTTGCTCGAATTCGGTGAAATCCTCGACTGTCTTCAATGCCCGCTGTGAACCGAAGAGTCTCTGACTGTTGACTCCGCGAAGTGAAGTGGTTTCGATGCGACGACGGTTTTCCTGCGGGCGAATGTCGCCGACCAGATGGAACGCAGCTGACGTGTGCCCATTCACGTGACAGTCAAAACACGACACGCCTTGCATCCCATCGGCGCGCTCAGTCTTGCGATCGTCAGTAGCGTTGAATTGCTGTTGTGGAAACTGCGTGACCAGCAGTCTCAAACCCTCGAGCTGTTTGGGATTGAGAATACCGTTGAACAACTCGTAGAAGTTATTGACGGTGATCAGTTGTCCTTTAGAGACGTCGCCGAGATCCTTCCGCGTCGTCAAAAACATCGCTGGCGGAAACTCCGGGAGGAATTGCTCCGGCAGATCGAAATCCATGTCGAAGCGTTCGACGCGCGGCAGCAGCTTGATCTCCTGCTGCGGAAAAACCATCCCTCCAACAGCGTGACTGACGTGTGGAAGTGGCAAATACGGAAACACTCCCTGATCACGAATCGCATCAGGAGTCATGCGACCCAGTTGATCCCACGTCAATCCGCTTTTTAGTTTTGCTGTTGGCCCGACCGGTATTGGTTTTCCGCGCGTCATCCGGACGTTTTCGTCAACACGCCGGCTGAGGTCGTAGCGTTCTTCAAGCAAACGCTGGTGCTCAGCCATTACTCGCGGTTTTGCAGCCTTATCGCGAGCCCGAACCACATCAAACGGCTCCTCGATTACGGGTGTAAACGACGAGGGCCTCTGTTGCTGGGCACGCGCGCGTTCGTTGACGATTAAAATCGCCGCAAGAGATAGAAAACAGACTACACTAACGAGTACCCGGGTTCGTCTTGTCTGTGTCATGATTGAAATAACACGTCACACGGCAAATTATTCCAGGGAATTTTCTAAGTGGTCAGGTGTTAATCTAAAATGGTTTCCGCAAAATGCGACGACAATGGACCGTCCTGTTAACAATGCGGAATTTGCCCAGGCGGCGATGGAGCACATCGATTCGCTCTATGGCTATGCCCTGACGTTGACGCGCGATGCGACTGAAGCTGAAGACCTTGTGCAGGACACTTATGTGCGCGCGGCAAGCGCGGCCAACCAGCCGGACGCAGACAGCAATCTGAAAGGCTGGTTATTCGTTATCATGCGCAACGCGTGGTTGAATCATCTGCGCCACCAGAAGAGTGGACCGCGTTTCGTCGAACTCGAGTTGGGTGAACCGGCAATCGGTGAAGCACAGGAAAATCCGCACGTTGTTTACCTGCGGAAGCTGGAAAAGCAACAGGTGCGGGAAGCGATTGAGAGTTTGCCGCACGCTTATCGCGAGATCGTGGTGTTGCGCGATATCGAAGGATTCAGTTATCAGGAGATCGCAACAGTGCTCGACTGTCCGGCGGGCACCGTCATGTCGCGTTTGGGCCGGGCACGGGGAAGATTGAGGAAGTTGCTTGAGCCACGGATTACACGGATTGATTACGGATTGGCTAAAAGAGGTTGAAGTTGAGTCAGTGTGACGATATACGCGGGCGGTTAATGCTGTATCTCGATAACGAGTTGCACGGCACGGAGCGCGCAACCGTCGAAGCACACCTGTCGGAGTGTGAGTCGTGTGCTGCGATTTTTGCGGGTGAGCTGAACTTTCTGAACACGGTGAGGGCGAGTGGGCAATTGCACGTTGCGCCACCTGAGTTAAAGGCGAAAGTCCAGCAAATTCTTAAACCGCGTAGAAGCTATCGAATTAATTGGTTGGTTGCGGCCGCTGCAGTTGTGCTCGTGTTGTTGTTGCCCGTGGTGGCCTGGCGCATAGTCAAACAACCAGATCAACCGGAGCGGGGACCAGCGTGTAGCTTTGCGCTTATGGCGGCCGATACTCACCTGCGACACATGCGTGGGCAATTGCCGCTCGAGGTGGAGACGACGCAACCGCAGGACATTTCCTCGTGGTTTGTGAACAAGGTGAACTTCAGTGTGAAGTTGCCGAACTATCAGGAATTGTCAGGGCAGGAGAAGGTTTACGAGCTTGAAGGCGCTCGGCTGGTTAATTTCCAGAACGACTACGCTGCCTACGTCGCTTATCGGATGAAGGAGCGACCGATCAGTCTCGTAATCACTTCGGAATCACTTGTCGAGCCAACGGGCGGCGAAGTTATCGCAGCCGGTCGGTTGAAGTTTCACTACAACGCCATCGATGGATTGAAAGTGCTGACGTGGACCGATCGAGGATTGACCTACGCCCTCGTCTCCGATCTCGAAGAGCGTGGCCAGCAATCCTGCATCGTCTGCCACCAGGGCGCAAAGGATCAGGATTTCATCAAGCCCCTCAAACCCCATTAACCAAATCCGTAATCATTCCGTGTTAATCCGCGGCTAACTATCTCGAATACATCTTGATGATTCGCTCAATAGCGGCACGACAGACTTTGCAGAAGTGGTCCGTGCGCGAAAACATGATGCAGTCGACTTCCGGTCGATAATATCCCTTCGCTTCGTACATCGCTCCTTCGAACGCCCCAACCTGCCCGAAGTGTTTCTCCGCCCGAAACATCTTGTCCTCGTGTTCCAGCTCCTCTTTAAACAAAGCCTCCATCTCTTCCTCAGGACGTTTGTCTTTTCTAAGCTGGACGCGGCGCTTCTGAATTTCTCGCGAATACGTCTCGAACGCTTCCTTGTTCCAGGGCGTCGGAATCGGTGTAACGTTCGCAAACGGCGAAGCAAGATTGCGCCACTTCAACGCGCTTATGTCGAGCAGTGCGGTGACATTCGGTTCCCATGGCTCGACGCGATCCGCTGCCGCCGCGTAAGCGACCGACGACGTGTAGTACTCGTCTGCGAGTCCAGCAAAGTGATGACCGAACTCGTGAACGAAGACGTAGTTTGAGAAAGCATTGTCAGACGCGACCGTGCTGTAGAGATTGAAAATGCCACCGCCACCGTAAGTGCGATTGTTAACGAGCACTTCGATGAACTCATACGGAGCAAACTGCGCCGTGCGACGCAACGCACGATTATCGAAAGTGAGCACGTATCTTTCAGATCCGAACGCGTCGTAAGTGGCGCCGATTGGCGAGTCGCGATAAATACCGGTCGAGGGACGTGAAATGCCTGACTCAGCCGCGGGCGGGCACAGTCCCCACACATTGAAGTTTCTACGATTCTCTTTGAACGGTGACGTTTTGAACAACACTTCCGTAAGCCGACGTGCGTCTGCTTCAAACTTCTTCGCCTCAGCAGCCGTGTAACCGTCGCCAAGGATCAGAAAGTCGACCTTTGTTTCTGGATCGCCTGCCTTTTGAATCGTGACCAGCGGCGCGAGCGCGACGGGTTTGGACCGATCGACAAACTGATCCGCGGGATCGATCG
>DASTVU010000156.1:0-12601 GCA_035758935.1 Pyrinomonadaceae bacterium
TGGGGCTTCCACACCATAACCACCCCAACGGCGCAAACCCACCACTGTCGCGAGCGAAACTAACAACACGATTGCTACTGCGGAAGCTGCCAATTGGGGCAATGACAGTTCCCAACTTCGGCCCATCAACCTGCCAAAGAATGAAGTCTGACGCTCGGTATTCGCCGCAACGCGGCTCGGCAGCTCAGCTTCGATGGAGTTACGAATGCGCAGCCATAGCGCGTGTTCGTTTGGCGGCACTGCGTACTCTTCGCGTTGAGTGCGGGCAAAACCTACAATCGACGCGAGGTCGCGGCGCACGCTGTCGCAATCCAAACACTCTTTCAGGTGCGTATTAAGTGTGAACTCATCGCGCTGGCTAATCGATCCGTCAACCAGATCCTGGATGAGTTCCTGACATGTCTCGCAGTTCATTGCTTACCACCTTCGTTCTGTCTCATAAATGCGCACAATTCGAATCAAAACCTGTCTGACAGAACCTAAACCCGGTTGTCATCAATCAAGGGAAGACTGCGTTTGAAGCCGACGTTGAACTAACCAATTTGTTGGCTCATACCTTCGAGGCTATTCCTGCAATTTCTGTTGCCTCAAAAGTCCGCGCAATTTCATCCTGGCTTTGTGTAACTGCGACTTCGAAGTTCCTACCGAACACCCCAGCATCCTGGCAATTTCCTCGTGCTCGTGACCTTCGATGTCGTGAAGCGTAAATACCGTTCGATAACCGGGCGGGAGTTGAGCAATGGCTTTATCCAGCGCTATCCGGTCAACTACAGGCATGGAGTTAGGGTTTTCCGTGCCTTTTACTATCTGAATCGGTGTTTCGCCGTCCTCAGTCGTCGTTTCCATCCGCACGCCGCGTTTGCGAAAGTGCATCAAAACCTGGTTGACGGTGAGACGGTGTAGCCAGGTAGTAAAGGCAGATTCGCCACGGAAACTACCGATTTTTCTAAAGAGCTGAATGAAGACCTCCTGTGCGAGATCTTCTGCTTCCGAGACGTTCCCGGTCATTCTCAGACAGAGCGAATAGACGCGGCGATTGTGGCGCTGGTAAAGCTCTTCGAAAGCAACCATGTCGCCATTGGCAGCTTTCTGCGCCAGCTCAAAGTCTGTCCTTTGCGGTGTCTCGGTTTCGGCTGCGGTCACGTGACGCGTAATTCGGGCAAGCTCGGAAGAAATTTCACAAAACTTCAGGCTTGTTTGGCACGATGTCACGGTTCCGCGAGTTTCAAGGGAGCAGCACCAGTTCCTCAGATTGCCTGCGTGGGATGCAGTGCGAAGGTCCAGTACCCTCAACGCGGCTGTGATGCGGCGCTTCGCGCGCGTCGTTGCCTTACCCGACCCTAAAATAGTGATTTTCCCAGCCGAATCAATACTTTCGGTACGGCTGGATTGCAGGATAGGTGATAGCCACGGGTGCTGACAAGCGCGGATTCGGATCTAGGGTTTGAGGAATTTCTCGACCAGCAGTACCGGTTCCCATTTATCGCCGTTGCGAGCGCTTCCAAGCTTGATCAAAAAGAGCTCCACTGTATCGCCTTTACTCAATTCTTCTTCAAATCTCGTTAGTAATTCTTTTCTCACTGCGAGCCAATATCGTTGACCATTTTCGCTGAAGACTACTTCTCGTTGATAAGGTGCAGTATAGGTCTCCGTAGCACCCGCGTACCGATTCGCCCAGGCAGCGATAGCATTTTTCGTACTTGTACTGACTGCTCGGGAAGAGTGCCCGTAAACAACCTTCACTCGCGTGGGAAAAATCTCTCCCTGGATGCGGACATTAATGTTGAAAGTCTCGGCTGATGTCCCTTGCAATTGTGAGATTTCATTCAGCGTGCGTGGGGTGTAATCCGCGAGCTCCCGCGGCTTCTTTTGACGAGCTTGGGCAGCCACGCTTGTCGCTATTGCGAGCAGCAGGAGCAAGCTGAAAGTGATTTTGGTTTTATTCATCATGGCCGGCACAGATTCTAGCTGGTTTGCAGGTCAAGTCCAATAAGTTCGGTCCAACGAGCGATAGCCAACTGCTTCTGAGACGTGATTCGAATTTATTGCCTCCGCGCCTTCGAGATCCGCGATCGTGCGACTGACCTTGAGAATGCGATCGTAAGCACGCGCCGACAGGCCAAGGCGACGCATTGCGGTTTCGAGCATCTTTTCACTGTTGGAATCGATGTGGCAATGAGCACGAATCATGCGCGGAGTCATGGCTGCGTTCGAAAAGATCTTCTCATTTGCGAAACGACGATGTTGACGTTCGCGCGCATTGATCACACGCTCACGAATCACTGCGGAGCTATCTGTTTCAGGTGCAGTCTCGCCGCGCAGCTCGCGAAATTTCACCGCCGGCACGTCGATGTGAATATCGATTCGATCCAGCAATGGTCCAGAGATCCTTCCCACGTAGCGTTGAATCTGATTTATTGAACACCGGCATTCGCGTGTTGGGTCATTCCAAAAACCACAGGGACACGGGTTCATGGCGGCTGCTAATACAAACGAGGCAGGAAAGGTCAAAGACATCGAGGCACGACTGATAGTGACCTGTTGATCTTCGAGTGGTTGTCGCAAGACCTCGAGCACACTGCGATCAAATTCCGGCAACTCATCAAGAAACAATACACCCTGGTGGGCAAGTGAAACTTCACCGGGCCGCGGCATAGTGCCGCCGCCAATCAACCCCGCGTCACTGATCGTGTGGTGCGGTGAACGAAATGGGCGCTCAGTGACGAGACCTGAGCGTCCCGTTAATCCCGCAACCGAGTGTATCTTCGTCAACTCGAGCGCAGCATCAAACTCGAGCGGCGGCATGATCGTCGGCAGACGTTTTGCCAGCATCGTCTTGCCAGAACCCGGGGGACCAATCAGCAGGATGTTATGCGCACCCGCAATCGCAATCTCCAAAGCCCGCTTGGCTGACATCTGTCCCCGAACTTCTTTGAAATCGACAGTGTAATGACCGGTGCGTCGTAGTATCTCGTCAACATCGACTTTCATCGGCTCCGGCGGCGTTGCGGAACGTAACTGCTCGACAAGACTCACGGCACTGCGCAGATCTGCAACCGGATAGACATTGACACCAGAAACGACCGCTGCTTCTTTTGCATTTTCCTCCGGCAGAATCAAATGCCGAATCGAGCCTTCACGCGCAAGCATCGCGATCGGCAGCGCACCCTTAATCGGGCGCACGCGTCCATCGAGCGACAGTTCGCCAACGCAGAGAACGTGAATCAGATTGTGCGCTTCGGCTAGTTCGCCATTCGCGCCGAGAATTCCGAGTGCGATTGGCAGATCAAAACTCGCGCCTTCCTTTCGCACATCCGCAGGAGCGAGATTGATAGTTGTCTTCTGAAAAGGAAAGAAGTGACCGCAGTTTTGAATGGCAGCCCGAATGCGCTCACGCGATTCGCGTACGGCGGCGTCAGGAAGCCCAACAATCGTAACGGGCGGCGTCTGATCGCTTTCACCACGAACCGGAGTTAGATTGACTTCGATGTCGACAAGATCCGCGTCAATTCCGTAGACGGCGGCAGAGAGTGTGCGAAAGAGCATGTGAGGTGGCTCCTAACTTGAGAGATGAGTATCCACAGATTACACAGATTCATTTTAAAGAATCTGTGTAATGTGTGGATTCGAAATACTAATTAACGACGCCGTGAAGGGGCAGTCGCTGTCGATGGAATCTTTATTTCCTGACCGGCTTTGAGTTCAGAGTCAATTGGAATTCCGTTGAGTCGCGCAACGTCGTTAGCGTCGAGGCTACGTGCAGCAGCAATGCTGGCGATCGTATCGCCCTTGCGAGCACGAACCTTGTTGAGTCCCGCCGGCGCAGACGACTCATTCGCAGTCGATCTTACCCACTTGGTGAGTTTGACGCTGCTACTTGGCGAAACGAGTTTTGTAGTCGACTTCAGATCAATGCCGGCGTTCAGCGATTGAAGTTGAGCGGCGTTGAAGCCGGTTCGATTCGCAATGCTCTGCCAGTCTTCACCCGGCGCCACCGAAATCAATCTCGCGGTCTCACGTTTTTCCGGCGCAATCTTCTGAATCAACGAAGCAAACTGTTTCGCGCGACCGGCTGGAATGCGAACGTTGTAAGCCTCGCCACGCGGCGTGATTTCGCGCTTCAACTCCGGATTCAATCCGCGAATGTAATCAACGTTGCTGTCAGAGGCATCAGCAATCAACTGCAAGCTGGTCGCTGTTGGCACCTGGACCACATCGTACGAGAGCGGCGCATCCGGCTTGATTCCTTTGAATCCATATTTCTCCGGATTCTTGGCGATCAGGATTACGGCCAGAATGTTTGGCACGTAGTTTCGAGTTTCCTGTGCGATGTACGGATAAATCGTCCAGAAGTTGGCTGTGCCCGCACGAGAAATGGCGCGATCGATATTTCCCTCGCCTGTGTTATAGGCGGCCATTGCCAATTCCCAATTGCCGTTGTAACGATTCGCGAGAAACTTGAGATAACGGGCCGAAGCGCGAGTCGACTGCTCAATACTGTTTCGCTCGTCGATATAAGCGTTTTGTCGCAAGCCAAATCTGCGGCCGGTGCTCGGCACAAACTGCCAGAGGCCTGATGCAGACGCCCAGGAAACTGCTTTGGTTTTCCAAGCACTCTCAACCTGGCCTAGCCAGGCGATGTCGAGTGGCACACCTTCTTCCGCGAAGATCTTTCGCGTCAACTTCATGTACTGACCTGAGCGGCGCAAACCGTTCTCCATTGTCGAACGATTACGACCCTGGTAGTAGTTGATGAATTGCTGAATTAACGGATTAAGAGTGAATGAAAAATTGACGTTCTTCTGTGCTTGCTCCAACGCCACAATATCTTCACTTGAGACTCGCTGCTCGTTTTCAGTAAGAACCAGCTTGCTCAACTCATCGAGTGGCGAAGGTTCAAACTTCTGATCGCGGAATCCAACCTGCGACGGAGGCGGAGTCTTCTGATCCTGAGCTTGTGTGTTCTGAGCAACGAGTTGTGTGTTTACCGGAGCGTTGTTCGGTTGCTGTAGCGGAACTTCTTCTCTGTAGATACGCTCGACGAGCTCGAGATAGTAAGTCTGCAAACGCTGACTTGCCCTGACATCAAATCCCGATTCAAGAATCGAATCAATCGCTCTATCAAACTCTTCGCGAGCCTGATTACGTTTGTTGTCTTCGAGGTTGAGCTTGCCTTTCCGGAAGTGATCTTCCGCACGCGTCATGATCTGTGTGATGCGCCCTTCAGACTGCTCAACTTCAGTTGGGATTGTTCTCGCGGAAGAAGCTGCTGGAATTTGGGCGACGGAGGTTGCCGCCGAAGCGGCGAGCGCCATTAGTAAAGCCACACAGGCTTTCAGACGAGGGAAGCTCGCTGACATCAATTCGTCTTACTCCTTAATTTGTGCGGTATCTAATGACTCCTCTATGATTTGAATACTGCGGGACTCGCCGAAGGAGCCAAAATCACATTGGAGGTTACCACACGGTTTTTTAGGGTGTCAAACCAGACACCACAGTTGAAACACACGCTCAAACGGTAAAGTTTTCCACAAAAGGCAACGTTACCGATGCGACGAAACTCATGTGGGTTGGTTAACGCTCGAGACAGGTTGGGCGTTGCAAAAATTAATCCCGTGGAACGTACTGTAGGGGCGGCCCTCCGTGGCCGCCCGTGGTTTGAGCACGACGCTGAAAGCGAATGGCCTCGACTTTGGCGAACACGATTTAAACCACGGGCGGCCACGGAGGGCCGCCCCTACAGTACGTTCCGAATTGATTTATTCTGCGCGGAGTGCGGAAATTGGATCGACAGAGGCGGCGCGGCGGGCGGGAAGAAAGCTTGCCAATAACGCGGACAACCCCAACACAATCGCGACGCAAACAAGCGTCGTAATGTCCCATGGCGGAGTTCCAAAGAGCAATTTCCGCATCAGCGACGCAGCAAGAATCGCGCATCCACTCCCGATCACAATCCCCGCAAGCGCCAATACACCCGCTTCCCTCAGTATGAGTCGATAAACCATACCGCGTTGAGCACCGAGCGCGATGCGAACCCCAATCTCCCGCGTACGTTGACTCACCGAATATGCAATCACCCCGTACAGCCCAACAACTCCAAGCAACAACGCCACCGCCGCAAAACCTCCAACAAGCCACGTCGTGGAACGACGCAGGTAAACTGTCGGCGCCTGGTTAACTCTGGCTGTCATCGTTGTCTGGCTTGAAATCGAGATCCTCGAGTCGATGCCACGTATAGTGTCAGCAATTGTGGGTATGAGCGACTGCTCTGCCTCAATGGTCCGGACCACGACTGAATAACCGATATCGGGCTGTTGGTTGAGGGAGTAGTAATAGGCTGGCCAAATCTCCGACTCCAACGTCCCTTCCCTGATGTCGTCAACGATACCAATGATCTCTTTGATCGATTTCGGATCCAAAGCGAGATCGCCAAATCGTTGCCCAATCGGATCCTCACCCGGAAAATACTTCTTCGCCAGAGTTTGGTTAATGACCACGACTTGAGGTTTACCGAGATCCTCTGCGTCCGAGAACATGCGCCCGCGCAGAAGATTCGCTTGCAGGGTGGTGAAATAGTCTGAACTGACGCCTCGTTGATTTACTTCATTGTGCTCACCGTTGAAAGCGCGTCCCACAAACCTGATCCAGTCGGTATTGCCATTGAAACTCAGCGGCAACGTATCGGCTAAAGCAACCGCTGTTACTCCAGGCAGCCTCTTCACCTCCTCTACGACTCTTCGCTGGAGTGCCACAGCTTGCGGGTCTTCGCTGTAAGCAGAGAGTGGTGCTCTAACTCTCATCGTGATCAGATTCTTAGTTTCAAAACCCGCACCAACTTGCAACAAGCGATAGAAGCTCTTGCCGAGGAGACCTGCTCCAACCAGCAACACCATCGCAGTTGTTAGTTCCAGGACCACAAGTTTGGATCCGATTCGTGTCCAGACTTTACCTGCACTACCACGCGAACCTTCCGCCATTCCTTCTTTCACGTCTAAAGTCGTTAGACGAAGTGCCGGACTGAGTGAAAAGAGTGCGGTCGCAAATACAGCGATGACGAGGGCAAAGATGAGCACACGAGGATTCAATCCAAGATCGTTGAGGTAGGGCATTCCCGCCATCATGTCGGTGGGTATGAGCCCCTTCAAGATCTGCATGGTCCAATGAGAGCTAAGAACTCCGGTGAGAGTCCCCGCCGCAACGATCACCAGCCCCTCAATCACAAACTGCCGAATCAAACGCATTCTGGTTGCGCCGAGGGCACGTCTGACTGACAATTCGCGCCGGCGCGTCTCCGAGCGCACGAGTAAAAGACTGGCGACGTTGATGCACGCGATCAGAAGTAACAACCCGGCACCGCCAAGTAACAGCAGCAGGACCGGCTTAACGTCGCCGACAATTATTTCGGACAGCGGCGCAACAGTTGCACCCTGATTGTGATTTGAATCGGGGTATTGGGCCTCCAGGTCTTTAGCGATGCGAGTGACGTCAGCAAGCGCGGCTTCTTGCGACATACCATCTTTAAGTCGAGCGACGCCTTGCAGACTGTGACAGCTCCGCCGAGTAAAGCAGCCGCCGGTGGGATTGATAGTCGTCCAAAACTCGGCATTCTCGACCGGGGCAAAATGAAAATTTTGTGGAAGCACACCGATGATGGTGTAAGGAGTCTCGTCAAGAGTGATCGGTTGGCCGACGATCTCTGCTTTACCACCAAAACGCTTTTGCCATGAGGCGTAACTGAGCATCAACGTGCGGGGTGCGTTAGGCAAATCTTCGCCTTCATTGAAATCGCGGCCCAGCAAAGGAGCAACACCAAGCGTGCGAAAGAAACCCGCGCTCACACGAGCGCCGTCAATCATTTCCATGCCCGTGGGCGTCGCTAGCGGATAACCGCGTCCATTGTAGATGTCCAACGACTCGAAAACTCTGTTGAGCTTCTTCCAGTCGAGATAGTCTGGATACGAGAGCGCGGCACGTGGAATTTCCGGCGTTGTCTCGGTTACAAAGAGGAGACGCGAGGTATTGTGATAAGGCAGTGGCTTGATAAGCGCGGCATCGACGAAAGCAAAGATCGCCACGCTTGCCCCAATCCCAAGCGCAACCATCGCGGTGGCAGTAAAAGTAAAAGCTGGATTCTTGCGTAGTTGTCTGAGCGTAAAGCGCAGATCCTGGACCACACTTTCGAGTAAAGGAATCGTAGCACGATCGCGGTAAGCCTCTTTTGTTTGATCGACGCCACCCAATTTCATTACTGCCATGCGCCTCGCTTCGTGCGGCGACATGCCGGCACGGATGTTGTCGTCGATATGCATTTGCAGGTGGCTCTCGAGCTCATCGGCGAAATCTTGATCTTCTTTGAAGAACAGCCCTTTGAACCTCAACAACCAGGCGCGCAGTTTTCTCATGACTGCTCCTCCATCGGCGCGAAGAAGCGAGCAACGATTGCGGTAGTCTGATTCCACTCGTTCGCTTCTCTCTCGAGTTGTTTGCGACCCGAGCGGGTGAGTTTGTAATACTTCGCCTTGCGGTTGTTTTCGGAAACACCCCATTCAGATACGATCCAGCCCTCCTGCTCCAACTTCAGCAGCGACGGATAAAGCGTTCCGTAATTCAGTGAGAGCCGATCCCCACTGATTTGCTCGATCCGCCGCGCAACTCCATACCCATGCAGCGGCCCGAGCGCATCGAGCGTTTTAAGGATCATCAGGGCTAGCGTTCCCTGCCAGATTTCAGTCTTTGACACGAATTGGATTCTCCTATGGCTTGGCCATAGGACTATACAACGGCTCATATGGGAAAACAAGAGGTAACCACAGATAACACAGATTAGGTGCGGATGACCGCGGATTGTCACATGTGACCGCATTTGGTCACGGTTGTTGGTGGTCCAAGTACAAATGTTGAAGATTTGCGGGAGATGCCTGTGGCTGCAAAGTTGCCAATCCAACAAATCCAGAGTTCACAAATGAAAGGATTGATTGATATGGCTAGCAAAAGGTTGGCAGGTAAGGTTGGCGTTGTAACTGGTGCGTCGAAGGGGATCGGCGCTGCGATCGCGAAGCAGCTTGCTGCGGAGGGCGCGTACGTGGTGGTTAACTACGCGTCTTCGAAGGAAGGCGCAGAGCAGGTTGTTAATGAAATCACACGAGAAGGCGGAAAAGCACTCGCGGTTCAGGGCGACGTCGCGAAAAGCAAAGATGTCGAACGTATCTTCGCAGAGGCAAAGAAGGCATTCGGGCGTCTCGACATTCTGGTGAACAATGCGGGGGTTTATCAATTCGCTCCACTCGAAGAAGCGACAGAAGATCAATTTCAACGGATGTTTGATATCAATGTCCTGGGCTTAATTCTCGTAACACGCGAGGCATTGAAATATTTTGGACCAGAGGGTGGGAGCGTCATCAATATCGGCTCAACTGCAAGCTCGTTAACACCTCCTGCAACCGTAGTCTACACGGCAACAAAAGGAGCTGTTGATGCAGTAACGCGTGTGCTGGCGAAGGAGCTTGGACCGAAGAAGATCCGTGTCAATTCGATCAATCCTGGCATGGTTGAGACTGAGGGCGTTCACGCGTTGGGAATTCTCGGCAGTGATTTTGAGAAAGATGCGGTCGCGCAAACGCCTTTGGGTCGCATCGGGCAACCGGGCGACATCGCACCTGCCGTCGCATTTCTTGCGTCTCCGGAGAGCGCCTGGATTACCGGCGAACTACTCCAAGTCGCGGGCGGCCTTCGCTAAACCTGTGGGCGGCTTCAGTCGCGAGCCGCCCAACTTTATGGCATCGGCTCGAGTTCGTAGTAACCACCGGCTTCCATTCCTGACAAGAACAAGTGTCCGTCTTTGATGCTGAAGTTTCGGACAGCCGCACCCTCTCGCACGATCTGGTCGTGGAGCGATCCGGAGGAACACTTCGCGCTGGTCCTGGACCAATTTCCGAATTGCAGTTGACCGGATGCGGTTGCTCGCCAGGTGCTGCGAGCACTGTTGCAATCGATTCGCGCTATTACTCCACCGCTACGGCCAAACGAGATCGTGTATTTCGACTTGTCATCCGGCGTGAAGATTCTCTCGTCGGGTCCCTGGAACTTAACCAACCGCCACGACGTGCCGCTAAGCGGACTCGAGTTCTGCCCATTCGCGAAGGCGAAAGCAATTGCGATACACGCCAATACCAACATCACACGCATCGTTTTTGATTTCATTACTTCTCGCCTTTCGAAGCTGCGGCCTTACGGCGTCGCCTTTTCGATAAGACCATCTGAGTGAACAGACCTGCGCCCAGTTGAATTACTGTCCCAGCGAGTAAGAAAAATGCCGCCGCCATTGCTGGCATTCCGCATCCCTCCCCACGAGCGTAAGCTTCACGCACACCGGCAAAGAAATAAATCGGAGAAAGAAAGAAAAAGACAATGGCAGGGACCAAGGCCGCAGCGATAAATGCTAACCATCGTGGCGCGCGTCGAAGTCTGAAATAGAGCAGAACTCCAAGCAGTTGTGGAAAGACAAATATGCCGACCAGCAACAAGAATCGCCACACGATTAATAGAGTCTCCATCGAACTGTGCCTCGCCCCATTAGCTTACTCGAATCGCTTAGTCATGGCCAAGTAATCCACAGATTACACAGATTCTAAAAAAATCTGCGTAATCTGTGGATATGTTCGACTTTTCAGGACGCAGCCAGAGATCCATGTTGATAGATTCTCCCCAGGCAAAGCGGTTTATAGTACGTTATGTCGTATAATGTCTGGACTTTACTTCGGAAGGAACATCTCAATGTCGTCAAACCTCACTGAAGAAGCCAAGAAACTCCCGGTGGACGAGAGGATTGCGCTCGTTGAAGAAATCTGGGACAGCATTGCCGAAGACAACGGCTGCTTCGAATTGACGGATGCTCAGAAACAAGAGCTTGATCGCCGGATTCGATCTATACAACAGAATCCTCAGGCTGGCAGAAGCTGGGAAGACATTAAATCGGAATTCCTCAAGTCAAAGTAGTTCCTCATGAAAACCCGGTTTCTTCCTGAGGCGGACGCCGAGCTCGCCGAAGTACGCATTTGGTATGGACTTCAGCGCGATGTCAGCAGAGCACTTCCCTTTTCCACCAACGCTACGCAAGCTGCTCGGCGATCGATTTGGTCATCGGCGTATCGACATCGCCGGTGTGTTTTGTAGTAACTGTCTCGACCAGCATCACCCAACATTCTTCGTCCGCAACAGGATTGTGCATCGCGCCTTTTGGTACGACGTACATGTCGCCGGCGTTGAGCTCTATCTCTTCACCTTCGAGCTGAATCAGTAGCCGCCCACGCACAACGAGAAACAGTTCGTCCTCATCCTTGTGGTTGTGCCACGCGAGCTCTCCTTTTACTTTTGCGATCTTTACATACTGGTCGTTAACACGGCTGATCACTTTGGGTGACCAGTAGTCGCTAATCTGGTCAAAGCTCTGCTCAATATTGATTTTCATCGTCAGAAAATTTGCCCCTTCTTGCGTAGATTATTACTGAGACACCGTTCAATAGCGATAAGCAATTTCGGCCTCCGATTTCATCCTTCAGCTTGTGCGGCAATATGCCGTACATGTGCTATCATCGCCGCATGAGAACGGGTGTAGGAACTATGGCAAAAGCTCGTACAAAAAAGGAAAGTATTCGCAAGGCCCGGCTGGAGATACGTCTCAATCAAAAAGCCAAAGAAAAAATCGAGGAAGCAGCCGTGGTTTCACATCAGTCGCTGACTGATTTTGTTGTGACGAATCTTTTGCGTGTTTCCGAGGAGGCTCTCGAACGTCAACGCATCATTCACCTCAGTAACCGGGATCGCGATCTCTTTCTCACGGCACTGGAGGAAGACGTTCGTCCCAATCGAGCCTTGCGCAAAGCTGCTGAACGATTTAAACGCTCCTATCGCTGACGCACAGATTTCCCCACGGGCTCGCATACTCAAGGAAATCTTTGTAGGATAACGCCTGCTACCTCACGATGATTACTATCGAAAGACTCTCCTCTCACCACAACCGACGCGATTTTGATTGCGGTGTGGACGAACTGAATTCGTATCTCCAGAAATATTCCAGCCAACACGAGCGCAAAGGGATGGGCCGCACCTATGTTGCGATCGAACAGAATGATGCCCGCGTGCTCGGCTACTACACTCTCTCAAGCAGCGCCGTGGCTTTTGACATCGTTCCAGAAAATCTTCCACGCCACCCTGTGCCTGTTGCCCTGATCGGGCGACTTGCAGTGGACAAGATTGCGCGACGCCAAAGGCTTGGAGAAACACTCCTCATTCATGCATTGAGTTCGGCACAACAGGCCGCGAAGATTGTTGGGATCTACGCAGTGGTCGTTGATGCCTTGGATGAATCTGCCAGATACTTCTACCTGAAGTACGGATTCAGTGAATTAACTGACGATCGTCTTCATCTTTACCTTCCTATGAAAGTAATAGAAAAGCTCCGTCTTTAACTAACGGCAACCTGACAACAGAATTTGAAAGCAAGAATCGGAGTGTCACGCCTGACCGGTGTCGCTTATCATTCAAAAATGACGCTGGACGATACATCGTGGGAGCGGGTTTCTCGAGATCTCGACGCAGAAGG
>DASTVU010000157.1:0-10135 GCA_035758935.1 Pyrinomonadaceae bacterium
GGGTTCTCCTGAAATCCTGTGAACGTTTCCGCCAGCGTCAGGAAACTTCCCTGGTTGAAGGTGGGTTTGTCCGCAATCTCCTGGGCGTTGAGCGAACCCTTGATCTCAGCATTGGTCGTGTTGATGGGAGCGGCTTCAGAAGTCACCACCACTGCTTCTGTAACCGCGCTCGGACTCAACTCAAAGTTGACCACGAGCGTCTGGTTCAGACCGAGCTCAACGTTTTCCTGGGCCACCTTGCTGAAGCCTGGTCCAGTAGCAGTGATCGTGTAACGGCCGAGCGGCATGAAAGGCGCGACGTAGACGCCTTCACCTCCTGTTTTCAGAGTGCGCTCCTGACCTGTCTCTATGTTGCGGATGACCACGTCAGCTCCGGGAACGACTGCTCCTTTCGAATCGCTCACGGTGCCCCGCAGTGTGCCGGTGACTGTTTGCGCCGATGCGATCTTAGGCAGAAACAAGAGAGTCAGGATCAATCCGATCACGCAAATCGGATAATTAGTTTTTGGGCTCCACATACATCTCCTCCTGTGTGTGAGTAGGTCGTTTCCCTATTGATAACCTGCTTGCCTTCCGAGTCCGGATCGGTGCTTGGACGGGGTCAGTACCGTAACGCGGTAGCGTCGTGTGAGTCTCCTGAAACAAAACGTCGACCCGACGCTACCGCGTTACGGTACTGACCCTGTCCAACACTGACTACTGAGGCAACGGCTTGATAACCTGGGCCACGAAGAGCGACACCCGGACGCGCTGAAGTTATTTGATCGTTCTCCAGCACGGGAGCGCCGTTCACAAGTACGTAACTGATTCCGAGCGGAAACTGGTGCGGCTTGTCGAACGTCGCCTGATCGATGATCGTCTTCTCGTCAAAGATAACGAGGTCCGCCGCAAAGCCTTCGCGAATCAATCCACGATCGCGAAATCCAAACGTCTGCGCCGGCAGCGAAGTCATCTTTCTGATCGCATCCTCGAGCGATATCAACTTCAACTCGCGGACATATAGTCCGAGCACGCGTGCGTTGTTACCGTATCCGCGCGGATGCGGGACGCTCTCATCGATTTGTCGCACGCCACTATCAGACGCAATCATCGTGAACGGCTCCTGCATGATCCGCTTCACGTCGTCTTCACCCATGCCGTGATAGATCATCGCGGCGCCACCCGCTTCGTACATCTCGAGCATCTGTTCGATCTGGCTTTTGACGTCGCCTTTGTTCTTTACCTGCTTGGTGATCTCGGCGATTGATTTGCCGTTGAAAGATTTGTCATTACTGTACGACGCAACGACGGCGAACGAGTAGTCTTTAAAACCACTTCTCTTCAGAGCATCTTTTGTGTCTTTAATCACACGCTCGCGTGTGTCTTTGTCAGCGAGTCTTTTCTTCGCTTCCTCGAAACCACCAGCGCGTAACCATGACGGCAAGCGCGAGTCGAGCGACGTGGAGCTGGCAGTATACGCATATTGATCGACCGTGACGGCGAGACCACGCGCACGCGCGTCGCGCACAAGTCCCAGTGTCATCGGGCTCTGACCCCACAGTTTCTTGTTGCTGATCTTGAAGTGGGAAATCTCGACAGGAAGTCCGGCTTGTTCGCCGATCTGAATGCTCTCACGAATTGCATCCGCTACCTTGTCGCCCTCGTTACGCATGTGCGTCGCGTACAGACCACCATACTTCGCTGTAACACGAGCAAGCGAAACGATCTCGTCAGTCTTTGCATACGTTCCGGGAACATAAATCAAGCCAGTGGATAGACCAACTGCGCCGTCTTTCATTCCCTGCTCGACGACACCTTCCATCTGCGTGACTTCTTCCGGCGTCGGCGCGCGATCGCCGAGTCCCATCACTTTGCGACGTACTGAACCGTGAGCGATAAGAGTTGCAAGATTTACTGCGAGCGGCTTTTCCTTGATGCGTCCGAGAAACTCTCCTACCTCGGTTGTCGATGAACCACAGTTTCCAGTGACGAGAGTCGTGACACCCATCCGCACGAAGTTGTCTGCGGCCGGTTGGCTGTAGATCGATTCGACGTGTGTGTGAACATCAATGAACCCGGGGGCAAGCACTTGTCCACGGGCGTCGATGGTCCTGCTCGCCGTCTCTGATCCTAAACGACCGATACGCGCGATACGACCATCCTTGATCGCGACGTCGGCTCTAAACCACGGATTACCAGAGCCGTCGACGATGCGTGCATTCGTGATTAGAAGATCGTAGGAAGGAGCAGATGCTTCGGCGTTGACGCGTACCCGCGTAAACAGGAAAACGCCGAGAGCGAGCGCAGTCAACAGCACTGCTGCAGACTTAAAGAAGAGACTCGTTTTCACGCTGCCAGTTTGGTCCGTTGCTACTGAGTTTTGTTGCCTGGTACGAAGTGCCCCGGATTATAGGCTGTCAGGAGGGATAATAATAGCTAAATGTTCTTATCTGTTTGATAAGAATTGCTGATGGAGAGAATCCACAGATTACACAGATTGAAATCTGCGTAATCTGTGGATAAACCGGAGGTGCGTTAATTAGAAGCTCAACTTGCCTGAGAGCTGAATGCGACGCGCGTTGTTGGTAACGCTGTCGTTGATGCGTCCGAAGATATTCGAGCTCAAGACGGCCGTCGGATTGTCAAACGACGGGTTATTCAAAACGTTGCGTGCATCCACGCGGAAATCGAAACTCACGCGCTCCGTAATTCTGAATTTCTTCGAGAGCGATGAATCCCATTGGAAGTAGTAAGGCGCGAGGAAGAAATTGCGCCCGGTATTTCCGATTGAGCCGGTCGCCGGCTGGCTAAACTGGGCACGTGTGGCGGAGTCGAACCAGAAGTTTCTGCCCGACTCGAGAACCAGATTGCCACTGTTTCTTGTGCAGCCATTGCAGTCGGCTGTTGACTGCACCACGTTGCTCAGTGTGTTGATGCCAGAATAGACCGTAAATGGTCTGCCCGACGTCCACAGCACGGTTCCCGCCATCTGCCAACCACCGATCACGTGGTCGACAATCGTCGGCACTCCGGAGAGGAACTTCTTGCCTTTGCCGAACGGCAACTCGTAAGTGTACGTGCCCTGGAAAACGTGACGGCGATCGAAGTCGGACCAGGTGTAGTTGAGACTTCGATCTCGTAAATCGAACGGAGTACTTGAAGCCGACTGGACTGAGCCAGTTGAGACCGTGCTGAGCGACGGATCCCAGGAACGATTATCCTTCGACTTGGAGAGTGTGTAGCCAAACTGGAATCCCAGTCCCTTACTGATCCTTCGCTTAAAGATAAACTGGACACCGTCATACCTGGAGTAGTCGCTGCTATCAAAAACGTTCAGACCTCCAGAGTATTGCGGGAAGGATTGGAACAGGAACGGGTTGTTAACTGTGCGGCCGATGAGCTGACCGCCGGTCGCAGTGCAAATCCCATTATTGACATCGGCCGTCTGGCATAACCGCTGAGACGTCAACAATGCTGCCGTCGCCGCGTTACCGAGACTGATCGTGTTGTTTGTTACAACGCTCCTGAAGGTCGCCGTGCCCGCGTTGTTGTTCGGATTACCTGTGTACAGGAGATTAATCAGCGCAGGACTGACAGTAATGGTGTTTCCGTTGGCACGTATGTCGTTGCGAACCAAATCGAAAGCCTCAGCAAAGCTTTGATTCACTCCAGGTACACGCGCGAAGATATTTACCTGGTTCACATTGTAGCCACCGAGCAGGTGCACTCCATGTTTTCCGATGTAGTTGACTTCGATAACGTTATTCTGAATTTCGCGCTGGAAGCTGAACGACCACTCGTGAATCTGCGGGAACTGTAAGTCCGGATCAAGCACGCTCAGTGAATTTGTGCTGAACGGTGGCGGTTGTCGTAGCGCGCTAGGAGTTTGTGATGGTGTCAGTGCGGCAATGACTGGTCCAATGTTTCGATACAACCCTCCTGACTGACCGAATGCCGAGTTGCTGACTGATGTGTTGTTGCCGGGTGTGCTCTGGTAAATCGAGGAACCGAAGAGGAACGTTGCGATTCGGTCGGACGCCATCCGGTAGTTTCCGCGGATCGAAGTCTTGCCGGTCTTGAAAGGATCCCAGGCAAAACCGATGGACGGAAGGAGCTTGCTCAAATCGCTGCTATAGATGTCGCCCTCCACCCACTTCAACGTGTTTGAGGGTGTGGCTCCAAGCTTGACCAGCTGATCAGGAACCAGGCTTGGTCTATCACCACCAACTCTTGGCGAAAGCTTGGCTTCCCAACGAACTCCAAGGTCCAAAACCAGATTCGAACGCAGGCGCCAGTTGTCCTGGAAATAGAAATCAAGCTCCGGATAAGTCACCTGATTCAACCAACGGCTTCCAGCTGGGGCAAAGGCTTCGCCCTCAGAGACAAATGCTCTTGAAACGCCGTTTACTTTTCCGAGCTGATCTCTGATCGTGTTCTGCAATCTCGTAAGATCGTCGTTGTTGATACTCGTGGCTCCTGCCCCTGGAAGAGCGAAATTATTGAAAAAGGCGCCACCGGTTCCGCCGAAAGTAACAACGGGCTCGATTGCCGATCCGGCTACAGACGATCGATCGTCGTTGTGACGATTGAAGCGGAAGTTAATACCGCTCTTAAACGTATGTGAGCCGCGGATGAAAGTAAGGTTATCGATGAACTGAAGTGTCCTCACTCCGCGTGCGTTGTAAGAGAAGTTCGTGTTGGCCGTGGCAACGTTAATAAACGCGAACGGCAGATTCGGATCGGGGACTGGCGTCAGGAACGAGAAGAAGTACTTGCTGATACCAAATATCGCCTCGTTGGTAACATTTCCTGTTGGCGACCAACGCCAGTTGACTGCGAGGTTCTTAGGCGTGCGGTACGTATCCACAAAGTTCGTGGAATCTGGAAAGATCGGTCGACCACCGTTGGCTGAATCACCCAAAGTAGTTTGAGACCCTTGTGCGTAACGCACATACACCAGATTCTTTGAATTGAGATTGAAGTCAAACTTAGTGACAAAGTCGTATTGCTTTTCGTGCTGTGGAGATCCGAAATTAAAACCTGCCGTATTGAGACCATCACCAACGGTAAAGTTGTTCGGCAGCGGCATCGCATTGAGGTAAGCCATCAGAGCGGAATCTTGAGTGATCCCGGATGGGTTCGTCGCGATGTTGTAGGTACGAGTGCAACGGAAGTTTGCCGGTAACGGATCTGGAAGCGGATTCGGACACGCGCCAAATAGCTGAGCTCCTCCTCCATTAACGACCGCTATACCATTGCCACCAACCGGCACATTTGGTCCATTTACTGTGTAGCGAAAGAGTCCCTGGCGCGCACTCTGCGTATAAACCGTTCGGGTGACCAGGCCAGTGTCGTAAGCGCGAAGGAATTGCAGGTTGGTAAAGAAGAACGCCTTGTCTCGCATCCAACCCATCTTTCGTCCTTCACCAAAGCCGGGGTTGAATAGTGGACCACCAATGCTGCCTCCGAAAATATGCTGAACGAATTGGTCCTTCGGGGTTCGGGCAATCGTGTTCGGATAACTCTTCGCATCGAGTCGCGGCGTACGGTAATACTCAAAGATGTTACCGTGAAAATCGTTCGAGCCTGAGCGCGTGACAAGTGTTACCTGAGCGCCGCTGCTGCGACCGAGTTCCGCGGTGAAGTTACTGGTGACAACCTGGAACTCCTGAACCGAGTCAGGATTCGGACGAAGCGGCGTGAAGTTTGAACCACCTGCGGTCGACTCGTTGATGTCGATTCCGTCGAGAGTGAAATTGAAGGCTCGATCGCGTGACCCGTTCACGCTTACACCGCCGCCGGTGTTTCCACCAATCACAACACCCGGTTGGAAGTTCAAAAGGTCGAGCGGATTTCTGCCGCGCGTGCCCACAATCGGAAGTGCCTCGAGAGTTTTCTGCTCGATCGTGCTGCCGATGTTTCCGGAGCTGCTGGTCTGCACTTGTTCAGCGCCGGCCTGAACGGTCACGGTTTCGGCCACGCCGCCCGTTTCGAGTATCGCGCTGACGGTGGCAGGCTGGTTGACGTTAACAGGAGTCCCCTGGCTGATGAACTTTTTGAATCCCTGTTTCTCGATCGTGACGCTGTAGTTTCCGACCTGGACCAGGTCGAATGAATATGTTCCGCTTTCGCTGGTCGTGGTGGTAAAAGAAACTCCGGTAGCTTCATTGGTGAGAGTCACCATTGCTCCGGCAACCGCGGCGCCATTGGCGTCATGGACAGTTCCTGTTACTCGAGACGTGGTTCCCTGCCCGCTTGCAACTACGACCATGCAGAATAGTAAGAGCAAAGACGCAAGAATTGGTTTCCTCATGTTGTCCTCGGTTTGGAGAAAGGGTTGAGCTACGAAATTTCGGACGGATTATATATCGCTTTACGAATAATGGTAGCTAAAGATTTTTATCCTTTTGATAAGAATGGCTGATGAATAGTGGGCTGGTGATTATCCGGACTTATCGTCCTCTTTGAAAATCCTGTCCGGTTGATCTGCTAGACTTCATGCATGCCAAAATTTGTATTTGGTTCGGCACCTTTCACGGCTTCGACCGCTGAGGTTACGGCCAAACACATCGATGAAGTTCTACCCGTCTTGGAATTCGCCGAAAGAGAATCGCTTGCCGGATCTTATGTGGCAGTCATGCTGAGCTATGAAGCCGCGCCTGCGTTTGACGCGGTGTTCACCGTTCACGAACCGACAGACTTTCCCCTGGCATGGGCTGCCGCTTTTTCGGGTCACTCAGATACTAAAGACTTAGCCACACCAATGATCGCTTCGAACACGTGGGCGCCACGTGTCGAGCGAGTCGAGTACGACAACGCCGTAACTCGGATCAGAGATTTGATCGCCGCAGGGGACACTTACCAGGTCAACTATACGTTTCCGGTCACTTCAAACTTCGACGGCGATCATTTCGCGTGGTATCGCAGTCTCTGCCTCGCCCAGGGCGCAGAGTATTCCGCCTACATCGATCTGGGTCGTTACAAGGTTCTTTGCTTATCGCCGGAACTGTTCTTCAAACGCCAAGGCAATCATGTTGTTACGAAACCGATGAAGGGCACAGTTCGACGCGGGCGTTGGACGAAAGAGGATCGGGAGCTTTCGCAGTGGCTCAAACACTCTACGAAAGATCGAGCCGAGAACGTGATGATCGTCGATCTGCTGCGTAACGATCTCGGCAAGGTGTCCATTCCCGGGAGTGTACATGTGTCGTCGTTATTCGACGTCGAGCGTTTTGAAACTGTGTGGCAGATGACGTCAACAGTTGAATCAACGTTGGAAGACGGAACGACTCTGCCGGAACTGATGCAGGCGTTATTTCCCTGCGGATCGATCACTGGTGCGCCAAAGATTCGCACGATGGAGATTATTCGTGAGCTCGAACGTTTTCCGCGTGGCGTGTATACGGGGGCGATTGGTCTGTTGCAACCGGGTGGTGATTGCGTCTTCAACGTAGCCATTCGCACTGTAGTGATTGACACGGAATCCAATCAGGCGACCTTCGGTGTGGGTGGCGGCATCACCATCGATTCGACGGCTGAACGCGAGTATGAAGAGTGTCTGGTGAAGAGCCGGTTTCTGCATTCGACACCGGTGGAGTTTCAGTTGTTTGAGTCGATCCTGTTGGAGGGTGGGGATTATTTTCTGTTAGCGGAGCATCTGAAGCGGCTGAGTGAGTCTGCGGGGTATTTTGGCTTTCGTTTTGTGGGAACACGGATTAACGCGGACTTGGAACGGATCAAGGTTGAGCACGGATCGTTTAAAGTGAAATTGACGTTGTGGAAGGATGGACGCATCGAAACACAGGTAACACCGATTGAGTCTTTGATTGAAATTAAATCTGTAAAACTCGCGCGAGAGCCCGTCGATTCGTCGGATCGATTTCTATTTCATAAGACCACCCGACGACGCGGCGGTGATGACGTTATTTTCTGGAACGAGAGAGGTGAGGTGACAGAATCGAGCATCGCCAATCTCGTCGTTTCAATTGACGGCGAACTCTTCACACCGCCAATCGAATGTGGATTGCTGCCAGGCGTTTTTCGAAATCACTTGTTAGCAGAAGGAAAGATCAAGGAGCGCGTGATTACGATCGAAGAATTTGAAAACGCAAATGAATTCTTCCTGATTAATTCAATCCGCAAATGGATCCGTGTTATCCGTGGCTAATAGAGCAGTATCTCCGCCCGCGCTCGTCGAAACTCCTGCAAACCCGCATTCCACGAATCAACAATCTCTTTCGCGCTGTCGCCGCGTTTCACTCGCTCGAGCGTATCCGCATTCACCAGAAGCCGCAGATACTTATCCACCTGCCAGTCGTTCGGATACAACTTATGCAATGCGAGCGCCATTTCGATTCCCGTCGGTAACGGACGAAAGAGAGTGCGATCAGTGATGATGATGTTCACTCCGCCACACTGCTGATCCTTGAAAACCGAAGCGTTCGGCGTGAATCGCAGGGGCACAAAACGCACACCCGGAATGCCACGCTGGTTCAAATACTCGGCGAGTCGATCGCCCTGAATCCACGGAGCGCCCACAACTTCGAATGGCGTGTCAGTGCCGCGACCAACGGAAACATTCGTTGTCTCGAGCAAACCAACACCCGGATAGAGTGTCGCTTCGGTAAGGCTACGCATGTTTGGCGAAGGATTGATCCATGTAAGGTTGGTCTCGTCGAACCACATCGAACGCCGCCAGCCTTCCATCTTGATCACCCGCAGGTCCGCGCCGATCTTTCGCTGGCGATTAAAGAGCTGGCCCAACTCTCCAATCGTGAGTCCATGTCGCGTCGGGATCGTGTGATACGCGATGAAAGAGAGTTTGTCGCTGTCTGCAATCGGACCTTCGACGTCGAGACCGCCGATCGGATTCGGCCGGTCCAAAACAAAGACCGGAAGCTTAACCTTGGCGGCCTCCTCCATCACGTTACCAAGCGTGGAGATGTAAGTGTAGAAGCGCGCGCCGACGTCCTGAATATCGTAGACAAGCGCGTCGAGATCCTTGAGTTGCTCGGGTTTGGGGCGTCGGCTCTCGCTGTAGAGGGAATAAATTGGAAGCCCGGTTGCTTCATCTTTTGAGTCCGCAACTTTGTCGTCAACGAGGCCGCGAATACCGTGTTCGGGTGAGAAGAGTGCGACGAGTTTCACGCCAGGCGCTTTGTTCAGCACATCGATCGTTTGCCGTCCTTCGCGATTGCGACCGGTGTGGTTAGTAACCAGACCAATGCGCATGCCTGCAAGTGGTTTGAAATTGTCTCGTTCGAGCACGTCGATGCCGTTCAGTACCTTGACCGAGTTGCCGGATTCGCTTATCGAAAACTGTCGCAGCGTTCGGAAGCTGTCCATGTAGAACTTTGCAGACTGCTCGCGTGCACGTGTGACTAATGCCGTGTCAATGACTGATCCAGCTACGACAGTTGCCACGCGTCCGCGCAGTGGTCCGACGTCGCCTTTGCCGTCCGGATGCACCCGATTGCTCAGAAAGATCAGAAACATCTCGCTTGCCGGATCGATCCAGATCGACGTGCCTGTGAAACCAGTGTGACCAAACGAACCTGGAGGAAACAGATCACCGCGATTGGTCGAAAAACTTGTGCTCATGTCCCAACCGAGTCCACGCGTGCCGCCGCTGGTTGAAACAACACGCGGCCGCGTCATCTCTGCAACGCTCAACGGCGACAGAATGCGCACGCCACGATAAGTTCCTCCATTCAGGATCATCTCGCAGTAGATAGCGAGATCGTCCGCCGTCGAAAACAAGCCTGCGTGGCCGGCAACACCGTTCATGCGATACGAGGTCGGATCGTGTACCTCGCCGCGCAGCCAAACATCACCTTCCGCTCCTGCGTTCGCACCGCTATCGCCGAGATAACTCATTTGACCACGTCGTTTTTCCGTCGGCGCGATTCTGGCTTTCAGCGCTGGGCTGGGACGAAAGCCAGTGTGGGTCATGCGTAGTGGTGTGAAAATGTTTTTCTGCGCGAACTGATCGAGCGGCATACCACCAACGCGAGCGACGATCTCGCCGAGCGTGATAAAACCGATGTCGCTATAACTGAACCGTGTACCGGGCGGATTGCGAAGTGGTTCTTTGATCAGTCGCTTGATTGCCTCGTCGTGACCAGTCCAACGTTCCCGCAGATCGAAATCAGGTGCA
>DASTVU010000158.1:0-3798 GCA_035758935.1 Pyrinomonadaceae bacterium
GCGCAGGAGATGTTCGAAAGAGCGTTGAAGCGTGAACCGGAAGCAGCACACATTCATTACGGCCTGGCAGCGACTCGTGCGCGGCTCGGTTCCATCGATCTGGCGCTGGAGTCACTTCAGAAAGCGCTTGACCTGAAACCAAGTCTACGCGTTCAGGCACAACACGACCACGATTTGTATCCGCTACGCAACGATCCCGACTTCGATCGTCTAATCAGCAACCCGTCATAATTGATTGTTAACCTCGGTACGTACTGTAGGGGCGGCCCTCCGTGGCCGCCCTCGGTTTGATCAGCCCTCGCGTCATTTAAACCGAGGGCGGCCACGGACGGCCGCCCGTACAGTACGTGCTGCAACGTCCATTCAATTCGACATGTTATGATTCAGACGATGAACACAGGTGGTCAAAAGCTGGTAGCCATCGGCGGTGGTACGGGGCTCTCAACTCTTCTCGCCGGTTTGAAACGGCTGGTGGGAAAAACCGAAGGTGCGATGTGGGTGGAGAGTTTGTCGGCCATCGTGACGGTTTCCGACGACGGCGGTAGCTCCGGACGCCTGCGCGAAGAACTGCAAATGCTGCCGCCGGGCGACATCCGCAACTGCATGATCGCGCTCTCGGAAGACTCGACTCTCCTGGCGCGTCTCTTCCGTCATCGCTTTCGCGGCGACGGTGAACTCGGTGGCCACAGTTTTGGAAATCTCTTTCTCGCAGCGCTCACGGAAGTCACTGGAGACTTTACCGAAGCAATCCGTCTCTCATCTGAAGTGCTCGCGAGTAAGGGGCACATCTTCCCGGCGACGATCAGCGACGTCCGTTTAGCAGCGGAATTAGAAGATGGAACAGTCGTTCGCGGTGAAACGCAGATCTCAGCGTCCAAGCTTCCGATTCGACGACTCAGACTCGAACCGGAGAAATGTCTTCCCTTGCCTGAAGCACTGAGAGCCATTCGTGCAGCAGACATCATTACCGTCGGTCCCGGCTCGCTGTATACCAGCATTCTCCCGAACCTTCTCGTCGCCCAGGTAGCTCCCGTAATAGGGCAAACACGCGCGACCAAAATCTTCATAAACAACTTGATGACTCAGCCCGGCGAAACAGACGGTTACAGCGCGCGAAAACATCTCGAAACGATCAAAAAGTACGCCCCTGAGATCCATTTTGATTTTGTCGTCGTCAACAATCGACGAATCAGTAACGACCAGGCCGATCTTTATGCCGCCGAAGGCGCTTATCAGATCGGTATAGACGATCCGATTGACGACGCGCTCGATCAGGCTACCGAAATCGTGCGGGCAGACTTGCTGTACGACGGTGAGAAAGTCAGACACAACTCGGATCGTCTCGCAGAAGTTGTACTGAATTGCCGAAAGCTGGCACTCGCCCCGGTCACCGTCTGAGATAACTTATTGATGTCTATCAACACCGCCTCGCAAAAACCACTAAATGTACTGGTCATGGCCGCAGGCCTCGGGACCAGAATGAAGTCGAACCGTGCGAAGGTCCTGCACGAGCTTGGCGGCTCGCCGTTGATTGCACACGTCGTTAGAGCGGCTCGGGCATTGGATCCGCAAGCGATTCTAGTGGTGGTGGGACATCAGGCTGAAGAAGTTGAGCGTGCAGCACTCGCCGAAGTCGGTGATCTCGCTCGCTCTGTGCTGCAAGCGCAACAACGCGGCACCGGCGATGCAGTTGAGTCAGCGCGAAGCGAACTCGAAAACACCGATTCACTCGTACTGATACTTTCAGGCGACGTGCCGATGATTAAGACTGAAACGCTGCGGAAGCTTATTGAGCAGCACAACAACGCCGGAGCAGCCTGCACGATTCTGAGTGTTCGTCTTGAAAACCCGACCGGCTACGGGCGCATCGTTCGCGATCAGAACGATTCGTTTCAGAAAATCGTCGAGCACAGAGATGCCACTGAAGAGCAGCGCCAGGTCAAAGAGATCAACTCCGGCATCTACTGTTTTGACGCGAAAGAGTTGTATCGAGCGTTGCGAAAAGTCGAGCCGGCAAACGATCAGGGCGAGTACTATCTGACAGACGTCGCCGAGATCATCCTTGCGAGTGGCGCGAAAGTGAGTGTTTATCTCCACAGCGACAGCCGCGAGGTTTCCGGAATCAACACCCGCGCCGAGCTTGCGGAGTTTGAGAACCTCATCCGCCGTGCTGCAATTCGAAGGCTAATGATCGAAGATGGCGTGACATTTATCGATCCGTCCCACGCATACATCAGTGCCGAAGCACAGATCGGCCGCGACACGATTATTCATCCGAACGTCAGCATTGAAGGAAAGACAATCATCGGCGAAGGCTGTGTGATTCTTTCCGGTGCGCGCATCACAAACTCGCGTTTGGGTGACAATGTGGTCGTGAAGGATCATTCGATCGTTGTCGATTCGCAGTTAGAATCGAACTGCGCCGTGGGACCGTTTGCACACCTGCGCATGAATGCAGTGCTCGAAGAGAAAGCTACGGTCGGAAATTTTGTCGAGGTCAAAAAATCCCGGTTGAAACGCGGCACCAAGGCAATGCATCTGACGTATCTTGGCGATGCGACGATTGGTGAACGAACAAACATCGGCGCCGGAACCGTGACATGTAACTACGACGGCAAAAACAAACACGAAACGATCATCGAGGACGACGTCAAGATCGGTTCGGACACGATGCTGGTCGCTCCGGTTCGTGTTGGTGCTCGTTCAATGACAGCCGCTGGATCTGTGGTGACGAAAGACGTACCGCCAGATTCTTTGGTAGCCGGCGTACCAGCCGAAGTAAAAAAGAAACTAAATTAAGATCCGTGTTCATCCGCGGCTAAACAACAGGGAGTTATCACAAAGCATGTGTGGAATTGTCGGGTACGTAGGAAACAAGCAAGTAGTGCCGCTCATCATCGATGGGCTGCGCAAACTCGAATATCGCGGCTACGACTCAGCCGGTATCGCAGTCGTCAATGAAGAACACGATCTCGAGATTCGCCGCGCCGAGGGAAAACTGCGCAACCTCGAAGAAACGATTCGTCTGAGTCCACTCGACGGCACTTACGGTATCGGCCACACACGCTGGGCCACACACGGGCGTCCGACGGAAGAAAACGCGCACCCGCATCGCGACTGCACGGGTCGCGTCGTCGTTGTTCACAACGGCATCATCGAAAACTACCTCCAGTTAAAAGAACGTCTGCGCAAATCGGATCACCACTTTGTAACTGAAACCGACACAGAAATCATGGCCCACCTCATCGAGGAATATCTCAAACAACACTCCTCGTTTGAGCAAGCCGTGCGCTCGGCTGTGACCGAGTTGCGCGGCATCTTTGCGCTCGCGATCATCAACGCCGACGAACCCGACACGATCATTGCTGTGCGCCAGGGTCCGCCTGTCGTTATCGGTCTGGGTGACCGCGAATTTTTCGTGGCTTCCGATATACCGCCCATTCTTCAACACACACGCGACGTCTTCTTTCTCGGGGACGGCGAGATCGCAGTCATCAACAGAGACGCGGTGCGGGTCTCAGACTTCGAGGGCAATTCCGTTCAGCCCTCGATTCAGAGAATCACCTGGGATCCGATCATGGCGGAAAAAGGCGGCTTCAAGCATTTCATGCTCAAAGAGATTTACGAGCAGCCGCGTTCCGTTCGTGACACCGTCCAGGGACGAATATCACTCGACAGCGGCCAGGTGTTTCTCGACGAGATGAGCAAC
This sequence comes from Pyrinomonadaceae bacterium, assembly GCA_035758935.1. Classification (GTDB taxonomy): domain Bacteria; phylum Acidobacteriota; class Blastocatellia; order Pyrinomonadales; family Pyrinomonadaceae; genus PSRF01. The sequence goes on from DASTVU010000158.1 coordinate 3,710, forward strand.
ATCACCGAAGCCGACTTCAAACGGTTCACGTCGATCAAGATTGCCGCGTGTGGTACGTCGTGGCATGCAGGTCTCGCCGGCAAATACAT
>DASTVU010000159.1:0-10345 GCA_035758935.1 Pyrinomonadaceae bacterium
CGCCATAATGAAGAGCATGCCCATTCGATCAGACGCGCGCCGCGCGCCCGTGATCAGACGTGATATCAGAATGATGTAAGCAAGCAGCACGAGGATGCAGCCTACGAAGCCTGTGTTCTCAGCCGTCACGGCGTAAATGAAATCAGTATGTGGCTCAGGTAAAAATTTGAGACCGCTTTGTGAGTACGCAACTGATGAGCGCGACCCGAACAGTCCTCCTTCGCCAACCGTTAGAATCGACTGCCACGTGTGGTAACCAATACCCTTTCGATCGGCTTTCTCCGGATCGTAGATCACGTTGATTCGTTCCTGCTGGTAAGCCTTCACGGCGCCGGTTTTGACTCCGACCACGTAAGCAGCAGGAATCAGAACCACCGCGAGGGCAGCGCTGATCACGACAAGTCTCAACCTGATCGCAGACAAGAAAAGCACGACCGCCAGAATCGGAAGATAAGTCAGTACTGAACCGGCGTCCGGCTCAAGTAGAATCAATCCGATCGGGAGTGCGAGAATCAGCCCGCCGATAATCATCTCCTTCAACGCGAGCACGTCTACACGGTTCTTGCCGAAGTAACGCGCGAGCATCATCGCAGTCGTCACTTTCACAAATTCAGACGGCTGAAACTGGCCGATGCCCGGCACTTTGATCCATGCGCGCTGACCGTTGATCTTTAAACCGATTCCCGGCAAGAGGACGAGGACGAGCAGGATCAGACCAAAGACATAGAACGCTGGCGCGAGATTGAGTAGACGACGATAGTCGGTGAAAGCAATTGCCAGCATCGCAACCAGACCGATTGCGAGTCCGATGAGTTGCTTGACCCAGTACGTCTCAGTTGGCTGGGCATTGCGAATCTGGAGTGTGCCGAACAGCACGATGCCGATGGCCAGCAGCGCCAGAATCCAATCAAAATCACGCCAACTACGTTTGTGAATAATCGCGACCATCTAGATCGGACGCCGCCTTGGAGTGCGGTGACTTGTCACCGCTTTGGTAAAAATACTAAGGCGCCAACAAGATGGCGCACTCCAAAGAGACGCTCTCTTCATTGGTTTGCCACGGCGGTCTGTTTAGCTGCTGCGACTGGTTTTGCCACAGCCGTGGGTTTAGCAGGCGCCGGAGTTTCTTCTTTCTTCGCGATCTGTTTAGTCGCCGCGCCCGGCGGTTCTTCGTGGCGCGTCTTGCGATAGTAAACATCGTAAACACCACGAACCGCGGGAGCAGCGTGGGTGCCGCCGAAACCCGAGTTCTCGATCAGCGCGACCATCGCGATTTCGGGTTTGTATGCCGGAGCGTAACTGACAAACCACGAGTGATCCTTGTTCTTGCCGACGTCCTTACCGAGTCCGACTACCTGCGCCGTTCCTGTCTTGCCGGCTATGTCGAATCCAGCCATCTGAATGCGTGCGCCTGTACCACCGCCGTTTACCACTCGCCACATACCTTCGACTACGGCCTGGTCGATGGCTTCCGGAATCGGCACTACCTTCGGATTCGGACGTGATTGATCGAGTGGCTGGAATGTGACTGGACCGCGATAGTCCGGCGTCCCCTGACTACCGACGGGTTTTACCTCTTTCAGCAAGTGCGGGATGTAGAGACGCCCATCCACGCTGATACCGGCAATCGTTCTCAACAACGCAATCGGCGTGATGATGTCGTAGACCTGTCCGAACGATGCATACACCGTATCGATGTCACGCCATTCGGGATCGCGCGGCCACTGCTTTCGTTTGAATTCACGGGAAGGTGTCGAGCTAATCACCTCATTCGGAAGATCGATTCCGGTGCGCTTGTTGAGATCAAACTCGTCAACCATCTCGACAATGCCGTCGATACCCATCTTCAATCCGAGACGATAGAAATAGCCGTCGCACGAGTGTGTGATGGCGGTCCTGACATCCGGCGAGCCGTGATTACCCATGCAACGCGTGAACTTGTTGCCGACCTGGATGCCGCCGCCGCAGACAAGATTCGAATGTTCGAGTGTGATGGCGCCCTGTTTCAAACCGGCGACAGCCATCGGGATCTTCCACGTCGAACCCGGGGGGTATTTACTCTGAACCGCACGATTGATTAAGGGAGTCTCGGGATCGTTCAAAAGCTTTGCGTACTCCGAGCGTCCTTCCTTAGTCGTAATTCGTTGTGAAAATAGATTTGGATCAAACGACGGTGCCGACGCGAGCGCGAAAATCTCGCCGTTGTTCGGATCTGCTGCGATGAGGACACCGCGCTTTGTAGCAGAGTTTCTCAGTTGCTCTTCGGCGGCGAGTTGAAGATCGAGATCGATCGTCGTTACGAGGTCGCGACCGGGTGTTGGCGCCACAGTTTCGATTTCATCCTGAATGCGGCCGCGGCTATCGACGACAACCTCACGATAACCATCCGTACCGCGCAAGTAATCGTCGTAGATCTGCTCGACACCGCTCAGCCCGATGATGTCGCCGGGTTTGAGACCTTTGTCTTTATAACTTTGTTTGCTGAGTTGTTCCGGACTGATTTCTCCGACGTATCCAAGCACGTGTGCCAGCGACCCGTTCTCAGGGTAGCGGCGTTGCGGTTGTTGCTCAACACGCAGCTCCGGGTACTCGAGGTTGTGAGCTTCCACCCATGCGATGTCGCCCGGCGTGGCGTCCTGTTTCACTTGAATCGACTCGAACGCCGGCATCGTTTTCACGACTTCGAAGTAGTCGCGCAGGATATCTTTGTCTATCGTGAGCCCCTCTGACAGTGGCTCGATCAGTGCGGTGAGATCCTTGTCCTTCACGTCCTCGCGGGAAAGGATCACGTTGTAAATCGGACGGGAGTCGACGATTACACGCCCTTCGCGATCGAAGATGACGCCACGCGGTGCGGGGATTGGCAACCGGCGCCGGCGCTGATTTTCGGCGATTTCGGCGTATCGCTCACCTCTGACAACTTGCAGCACGTAGAGACGAACGCTGAGCACGCCAAGCAGGAGTACGACCAACGCCTGGAGAAAGCGAAGGCGAGCACGAAGGTTTTGAGATGAGTCTTCGAATTTCATTTTCGTTGTACTTGGCGCTTTGTACTTCTTGTTCTTAGAACTTTGTACTTAGTGCGTTGTTTTTGGGGCTGAGTTGCATTGGATATTTATGAGTTGTGGTGTCAAAACAAAGCACAAAGTACCAAGTACAAAGCACAAGGCTCCAAGATTCACCTCCTCCGCAACGGTCCCGTCGATCGGCGGGCAACGCGGCGCCGGGTCGCGAATTGACGTCGTTGTGCCGAACGCTCTGCCACGATAGCGTCGAGCAGGTAAAGCGCCAGGGTTCCCACGATCGTGGTGGCAATCAGTTTATAGGACATCGTCTGCACAAACGGCACGGTCGGGGGATAGCCCAACACCCGGTGCCAGAAAACGTATATTGCCGAGTCGAGCAGTGAACCGGCGGCCAGCACCGGAATTCTCAACAGCGGATTTTCAAGATTTACGCGTGTCGCAGCGAAATAGATGATGTACGCGGTCAGTGTCTTCGAAAAACCACCAGCACCAACCAGTCCGCCACTACCGGCGTCAATAATTAGTCCCGCGAGCGTCCCCACGAGCAATGCCTTCCAGGCGTCGCGCTGCAAAGCAATGTAAACAACTACTACGAGGGGAAAGTCGATGTAAGCCAGCGGCCGCCAAACCTCGCGCAGCAGAAGCTGTAGGACGATAGCGACCGATAAAACTACGGCAATCTTAATATGCGACATACGAACATTGCCGATTGCCAATTGCCGATTGCCGATTGGCAACATTCGAGCTTGCAGTCAGTACACAACCAATTGGCAATCGGCAATTGGCAATCGGCAATTGGGTCATCTCCTGGTTCTTTCCGTGGGTTGCGGACTCTGTTCGGGTACGGAACGCGGTGGGGGGTGGTAGAGCAGTACAGCGACTTCTTCCAGATGATCGAGTTGAGCGCCGGGCTGAATGAGAATCTGATGGGCCGTCGTCGCCGTTCCACTCTTCACCTCAACAACTCGGCCTACATTCAAACCCGGCGGATAAATTCCGTCTTGTCCAGTTGTCATCACGTAATCGCCGTTCTCGACTTTCTCGAGACCGGAAACGTAACGCATTTCAACCAACGCCGCACCGAGATCTGCTCGTCCTTTGATTGAACCGAGTGCGCCTGACTGTCCGAGTTGGCCCACCACGGCGCCCGCACCGGCCTTTTCGTCAGTGAGCAGCATCACCTGCGATGCCCACGGACTGACAGTAATGATGCGTCCAACGATTCCACCGGGAGTAACGACTGGCATGTTGACGGCAATTCCCGAACTGCTGCCGCGATTAATTGTGATCGTGTTGAACCACACTGACGGATCGCGGGCGATTACGCGAGCAGGAACTTTCTTGATGTCGTTCTGCTCGTTCAGATTCAACAGCGACCGAAGGCGTTCATTTTCGGCGGCAGCCTGTTGAGCGGTGTGGAGTTCTGTTTCAACCTGCGTCAGACGCTCGCGGAGTTGTTCGTTTTCGCGAGCGGTGCTGCGGAAATTCCAGATCTGCTGGAAAAAGCCTGAAGTGGCGCCCGTCACTTTTGAGGACGTCGTTTGCAACGGCGATGCAAAGGTCTGCGTCCAGACGCGCAATATCTTCTGCCGTCCATCAGAATCTCTGGCGTCAACGGCCATGATGATGAGATTGGCGACAAGGAGGGTCACGAGCCAGATGGGAGCTCGCTGCCGAATCTCTTTTTGTGTGCGAACAAAAGCCACTTTCGTATTTTGTTCTTAGTGCTTCGTGCTTGGTGCTTAGTGGTTAAGTGTTTAGTGCTTGGCTTAAAACACAAAGTACAAAACACCAAGCACAAAAAACTTAATCCTACATGCCGCTCACCATCGTGTTTTCCCACTTAACGCGCTTGAGCAGATCGAAGTCCGAAAGCATTTTGCCTGTGCCCAACACGACCGACGCAAGGGGGTCGTCGGCGAGTGACACCGGCAATCCGGTTTCGATTGAGAGCCGCTTGTCGAGATTTTTCAGCAGTGCGCCGCCGCCTGTTAGTACGATGCCGCGCTCGACGATGTCTGCCGAGAGTTCGGGGGGAGTTCGTTCGAGTGCCACGCGTACGGCGTTGATGATCGTTGAGATCGAATCCGCGAGCGCTTCGCGCACTTCTTCGTCCGTAATCGTGATCGTCTTCGGGATGCCTTCGATGAGGTTACGACCACGCACTTCATACGAGAGCGGTTCATCCAGCGGATACGCAGACCCGAGTTCGATCTTGATCGCTTCGGCGGTTCGTTCACCAATCAACAAATTGTACTTACGCTTGATGTACTGAATGATTGCCTCGTCCATCTCGTTACCGGCGACGCGCACTGCGCGCGAGTAAACGATACCGCTCAAGCTGATCACTGCGATGTCGGTAGTGCCACCGCCGATGTCGACGACCATGTTTCCATGGGGCTCTGTGATCGGGAGTCCGGCGCCGATCGCTGCTGCCATCGCTTCTTCGACGAGATAGACCTCCGAAGCTTTGGCGCGATAAGCCGAGTCTTCAACAGCACGTCGCTCAACCTGAGTTATCTCCGACGGGATGCCGATCACAACACGCGGACTGACCCACGTTTTTCCGTTGTGAGCCTTGCGAATGAAGTGCTGCAACATCTTCTCAGTGACTTCGAAGTTGGCAATGACACCGTCTTTCATGGGCCGAATGGCGACGATGTTGCCGGGAGTGCGGCCCAACATATCCTTCGCATCGCGTCCGACGGCTTCGACCTGATTAGTCACTTTATTAATGGCAACGATTGATGGTTCAGACACGACGATGCCGCGTCCTTTTGCATAAACGAGTGTATTTGCCGTCCCGAGGTCAATGGCGAGATCGCTGGAAAACAGACTGAAGATAGATTTGAAAGCCATCTAGACTTATTCACTTCCCGTGGTTGTATGAATGGAACTTCGGGTGGGATCGGCGGTAAATTCAGTAAGTAGCGACTCCGTGTCGATCGCTCTTTACCCCCCTTAGACGCCCAAACACGTCCGAAATCCTAAGATACACCCTGAACATACACGGCGTAAATGGGAAACTTTACATGGTTTAGCCACAGATTGCACAGAGGCGAACTCGTTAGTTCGACAACTCTGTGTAATCCGCGGTTTCGGGGATTGCGGCCGCGCGTTTGGCTGGCTCGCGGGAAGCCAGGTCGGCGGCGAAGCGGACGCAGTTCTTGTTGGCGGCTTTTGCCTCGTACATCGCCGTGTCGGCACAGGCGATTAGTTGTTGGGGGGATGAGGCGTGTTTCGGAAATGCCGCCACTCCAAAACTCGCTGTCAATGAGAGTTGCAGGCGGCGGCCGCCGTTGAACATGTGTCGGATTATTTTCTGGCGAATGCGTTCTGCGACTTGTCCTGCGAGTTCGGTTCCGGTGTCGGGTAACACGATTACAAATTCGTCTCCGCCATAGCGCGCGACCGCGTCAGTATCACGGATTGACGAAAGAATTACTGCGGCCATCTCCATCAGCACGTGTGAGCCAACGAGGTGACCATGATAGTCGTTAATCTGTTTGAAGTCGTCGAGATCGAGAAACAACGCAGCCACGCTCGATCCGTAGCGACGTGCGCGCCGGATTTCATTTAACAGGAACTGGCGCAGGTAGCGAGCGTTGTGAAGTTTGGTGAGATCGTCGGTTTGCGAAAGCCGTTCCGCTTCGGCGATGCGAACTGCGTTCGCGAGTGCGGACGCAATCGGCAAGGAGAGCGAATCGAGTAACGCTACATCCGGTTTCTTGAATGCACGTGCGCCGGAGCCTTCACGAATGCCTTCGATGACTCCGAGTATTCGCTCACCACAGATCAAAGGAATCGCGACGACGAACTGTTTTTTTTCCTTCCGCTTGACGATGCCCATTCCCGCAGCAGCGCGTTTGGCTGCTTTAGTTTCCGAACCAATAGGAAGATCGGGTTCGACCATCAGTCGTCCCCACTCTTCTTCACTCTTGGAGCCTTCCTGTCCCGGCTTGTGAACGGCGATCGCTTCGAGCGTGGCACCTTCAACACCTTTTGATTCGGAAAACAGGTAGATGGCCCAACGATCCGCGTAAATCAGATCCTGCAATCCGGCGAGCGCGGTGTTTGCAGCACCACTCTGATCTCCACTGAAGTGCAACGAAGAAACGAGATCGTATGCCGCACGCAGGTGACTGGCTTTGATCTTCCGCGGGAGCGAAGACGTTTCAGTCTCGACCGGTTTTTCAAGTGCAACCGGCATTCGCAACTCGCCCGAAGCACCGTGACCTTCGATTTCTCGCAACAGGGCAGGCAGCTGCGCTGACTTGTCTGCAATCGCAGCGAAGCCAAGCCGCTTGAGACTCACGCCGTCTAGACTGCGCAGGTTATGACTTTGATAACCGTTAGTTTGCCGCCGACACGCAACGAGGGGAGCTCCGGGCCAGAACGCTTTCGCGTGGTCGATGGCGGTGTGAAGTTCAACCATGTCGGCTCCGGGTACGACCTCATAAAGCACTGCGAGAGGAGGAGGTCCGTCAGCGTCACGCATTCCTTCTCGCTTCTGCTGCTTTGCGAGCGCCACTTCGACCTCGACTTCACGCAGTCCTTCAATCAACGTTTTTACGCCAGCCGCCCGCAACGCCTCGATTAACTCGTAGGCGGGAGCTTCATGGGCGTCTGTCAAAAGGATTACGTGACTCGACATTCTTAACGCTCAGGTTCTGACGCGCCCCGCGCGTGCTGAAAGTGAAACTTTGTATTGACTGCTGTTTCCCTGTGAATCTTTTGCTTCGAGAGTAAGTTCTCGCGTCGTGCCTCCGGCTGTGACCTGGATCTGAAATGCTCCATCGTGCGCGGCACTCGCTTCACGTCCGCTCACACGGATTGTTGTTCCGGGCTCAGCCTTACCTCGAATCAGATAAATATTACCTCCGAGAAGCTCTGTGCTGAGATCGGAAACAGCCACCTGTGAGCCAGTGCCTCTGTTGGTAACGATGAACTTGAGTGGATCACTCCAATCACTTGCCTGACCGCTCGCAGCAGTTGCTCGCACGCGCCAGAAGTAAACTCCGGGACGAAGATCAGTGGCGCCAAACTCATTGGCCACCAGTTGATCTCGTTCAATAACTTTTCCGTCAGCGACGAAAAACGGGGAAGTGGCGACTTCAACTCGATAGTACGAAGGTGTGCCTGACTGCGGGCGCTGCCACCGCAGGGCAACGTTCGCCGCTCCGTTTGGTCCAACCGCGACCTGCTCGAGATCGTGAGGTTTGGCAGGTTGCGGCACGTCCAACAATTTCTGTGCTGGTGAGATGCGACCGGAGTTGTTTACGGAAACGTACTCGCCACCTTTGATCGAGGCTTTGTCGCCGTTCTGGTTTGTAGTTTCAATCACACCGCTTGCGACGCGAATTTCTTCAGTACCCTCAGGATTGACGCCGAAACTCGCACTAGTCTGCTGGCCCATCGTGTTCTTCGTCTTCGGCGTTTCTACAACGTTTGTGGTTCCGTCGGCTTGTTGCTCGGTTCTGACCGAGAGTTGACCGCTATCGACCCTGACGTGGACGTTTGTTTTCTTGCCATCATCCGCACGGGCGTTGTCTCGGATGATGATCGTGCTGTTCGGCTTAACCAGGAGCGTGGAGCCGTCGGCAAGGCCGATACGCGCGCGGCCGTTCGCCTGTGTTTGCACCGTGTCGCCGGGGTAAAGCTCCGTGTCGGCGTTGGCAGGGAGCATTTCGCGGGTCGCGGCGCGGATGACGCGTACGTCGCCCTCAAACGAAACGAATCGGGCGCCGGCTGGATAATCAACAACCGCGACGTTCTTGAACGGATTGCCGTATTTCCAGACATAGAGGGCGGCTCCGGCTGCGCTGGCGCACAGTAGGAAAATGGCGATTACCAGATAGACGAAACGCTTCTGAATAATCCACCAATCAAAAGCAAAACGACTGGTTTTATTCGCAACCATTGGCTAAATCGACTTGTGGAAGGGGTCCCGCACGTTGGAACCAGGTGTGAGTCCAAATAAGGCAGCAACACTACCAGTTCAGGAATTTAACACACGAGAGAAGTGTGTACAAGATGTTTGTACACGGATTTTTGCCATAAATGAGCACAAATTTCGCAGATCCGCGGAAATTAGTCGGGTTTTTGGTCGGCCTCGTTGAGTTCCTCGCCCAGCGGGAGGTTGAAATCAGGTGGCAAGTCGACCAGGATCGTGGTGTCAGCCGCAGCCGGGAATATCAGCGAGGCGACCACGGAGCCAACCAGTACTACGGCCACGAACCCGAGCGAAAATTTAATCGGAATGAGGACGTGGACGGCGCCAAGTAGCATCTTCAGGCCGATAAACGTCAGTACAACAGCCAATCCCGTGCGGAGATACCTGAACTTCTCGACCACGCCGGCAAGCAGGAAGTACATCGATCGCAGGCCGAGAATCGCGAACACATTCGACGTGTAGACAATGAACGTGTTGGTCGTGATCGCAAAAATTGCCGGAATCGAATCAACCGCGAAAACGAGGTCGGTGACTTCAACCACCATCAACACGAGCAGCAAGAGCGTTCCCGTCAACTTGCCGTTTTCGTGCGTGAAGAACTTTTCTTCCTCGTAGTGACGGGTGATCGGTAGAAACTTCGTTACCACGCGAACCAGGATGTTTTTTTCCGGTTCGACCTCGATCTCTTCGTGCCGGAACATCTTAATTCCGGTGTAAATCAGGAAACCGCCGAAGATGTAGATGATCCAGTGAAAGCGATTAATGAGCGCCGCGCCGACGAAGATCATCGTCAAACGCATAACCAGCGCACCCATCACACCCCAGAAGAGCACGCGATGCTGAAACCTCGCGGGGACCTTGAAATACGAAAAGATCAACAGGAAGACGAATAGATTGTCGACCGAAAGCGATAGCTCGATGAGGTAACCCGTAAGAAACTCGTAGCCTCGTTGAGAACCCTGATAGTGAAAGACGATGCCCGCGAAGATCATCGCGAGCGTCACCCAAACGGCACTCCAGATCCAAGCTTCTCGATATCGGATTGTGTGAGCTTTGCGATTGAATAGGCCCAGATCGAGGCTCAGCATGATGAGAATAAACGAACTGAATCCGAGCCAGAGCCAGGTGTTGCCGCCAAGTGGGTCCATGTAGAGCTGTCAAAATAGCATCAGGGTTCGTTTGGAGCAAACTGGTGATTTTGAGGTTTGTGCTTGGTTCTTGTTTACACTAAGCACAAAAGACAAAGTACCAAGTACAAAGACCGAGTCCCGGGCAAAGGTCGGCGCCGGGTTGCAGCATTTCCGTACTCTCACTTACAATCCGCAGTTTCTGAAAGGTAATCAACAATGCTCAAAGCACTAGGACG
>DASTVU010000160.1:0-14382 GCA_035758935.1 Pyrinomonadaceae bacterium
TAAGCTCATTGGGCGCGATCAGTTGGCTATGACAATAATCACAGCGCACTGTCGATTTCCTGTTGCTCAGATCTGAGGAGCGTTCGTACGTTACCGGCGCTCCACACTTGGGACAGTCGAATGTCTGCGGCATAGGTTCGAGAAGCGTGCGCTTCATCTATAACCCGTCTCGCAGTTCTAAATCAAACGAATCGATTGAGTGAGCGCAGGGAAAGTGAATTATCCCGGCTGCTTTGTGGTAGGGCTTGCCACCGCTTCTACGTGGTTCTCCCCGGGCGGTGGTTCGCCGCGCCGTTGGTCCCATCCCGCTATCAGGTGGTCCCTCGCGCCGGTGGTTGCGCGCCTTCGGCGCTGGGTTTGGCAAAAGCCAAAGGTTAAGTGAGATTGACTCATCCGCATCATTGCGATCTGGGTGTCAAATGACTCGATCGTGACGATTTGCTTAGCAGGCGGAGTACTTTGTCAACGGATTTCAGGAATCGTATCCACAGATTACACAGATAAGAACCTCAAGTTAGGCCCTCAATCGGCTGGCCGTAGGTGAACTCCACCAGATGCCCATCGGGATCGCGAATGATTGTGAAATAGCCGACGGGCACTCCGGCGTCTGTCGGTGGAACCTCAAGAATTCCCAGTTGCCGTCCTCGTTCTGCAATCTGGTCCACATCTTCTCGGCGATCACACTGGAATCCAAGGTGATCCATACGTGATGTGACTTCCCCCTCGCCGATAACAAGTAGAAAGATCGGTTTCGCGCCGGGGGAGGGAGTTGGCCCAAGCCAAACTGTCCCACCTCCATCATGACGGCGATCTCGTAAAACTGAAAGTTTACAGAAAGAAGTATAGAACTCGATCGAGCGGTCGATGTTGCTTACCGTAAACGTGATGTGAGTCCAACGAATAGACATTTATTTCGCGCTCGTGCCGAACGAGTACAACGCATTACGTGTACGGATGTAGAGATTGTTGCCCGCAATCGCGGGTGTGGCCCAAACCTCTTCGTCCAGATCGTTCATTGCGAGAATTTCCCACTGTGCCCCCGCTTTAAGCACGGTTACTTTGCCACTCGCGCTTACCATGAAGATCTTCCCGTCCGCCGCGACGGGCGAAGCGTAATATTCCTCGAGTGCATCGGGAGTTCTACCCTGTTTCAGAACTTCTCCGCTTGCCGGATTGAGGCTCGAAACAATTCCACCTTCTTTCATCAGATACATCACGTCGCGATAAATCAACGGCGAAGGTATGCTTGGATAAGCTTTCTTGACGCGCCAAACAACGTTCGAAGACGTAATGTCACCCCGACCTGCTAAACGAACTGCGGTTAGTCCGTGGCCCGAGATAGTTGAATTGCGCACGAAGTCGTATTCAGAACGCTCGATGCTCCCGTCGTTGTTTGAGTCGAGCCATCCAAAGTGATCGTATGCGTCGGCGTTAGCCTTCAGCTCTTCTCGTTGTAATTTCTGGTCCTTGTTGGTATCAGCTTTAAGAGATTCGTCGAATGGCGGCAAGAACGGATCATCACCGCCGTCGGCTATCACGTAGACCATGTCAGTTCCGAAGACGGGCACACCTTTCGGATACGCGCCGATTTTGGTCACCCACCACAATCGTTCGCCCTTATCCAGAGAATATCCATCGACGCTCTGTGAACCGACAACAATCACTTGCGCTGGTCCATCCTTCGGCTTGTAAATGCCAGGCGTGGAATACGCCTCATAGTTAGTGCGTGTCTTCCTCCAGAGCTCTTTTCCATTGCGCGCATCGACAGCAACGATGAAAGAATCTGTTCGCTGATCACACACCATCACGAGCGTGTTGCCGGCAAGCACAGGCGAGCCACCCATACCGTAGAAGCTGTTGAAAGGTCCGAGTGGGAGGCGCCAGCGCTCCTTGCCGTCTGGTCCATAAGAGATCAATCCCAACTCTGCAAAAAACGCGTACACGTTCTTTCCGTCGCTGACAGGACTCGGCGCAGCACCATCGTTGGCTTTGTAAATTGGCATGTGTCGCGCGCGTACAACATCACTACGCCACAACAGCTTTCCTGTTTTACGATCCAGAGCGAGTGTGATCAGTTTGTCAGCTTCGGTTGCGGTGAGAAAAACGCGATCTGAGGTCACGACGGGAGACGATCGTGCGAACGGCACCGATGTTTTCCAAACGACATTCTTCGTTGCATTGAACTCTGCAGGCAGCGCGGCGCCTTCGGCGACGCCTGTACCGTTTGGTCCGCGGAATTGCGGCCATTCATTACTCTGCTGCGCGTGTATTGACGAGTCAGCGACGACAAACAAAACGATCGCTGTAACTAAGATTGGGAGTAACCTTTTGACTTTCATATTTCTTAATCGTGCTTCGAGGAATCGAGCTCGCACGTCCTTTCCGGCAAGAATCTGGGTTTGCTGTTAATTCTCGCGCAGACGCTAACGGTAGGCAACCAAAATTCGACAGGATGGGCGTCGAACTTAGAGTCTTTGCATGTCAGATAAAACTTTCTCTCGGATGATTTTGCTGTCGACTGTTTTTGATTGAAGAGGTTAATCCCTAATCGTGGCTGCGACCAGGATAAGTGGCGTCGCGATCGCAGCAAGCCCGATTATCATTCCAATCCGTCGCCCCTTTTTACCGACGCGATTGCCCAACGGACCCTTTGCTCCATAGCCACTCTCAATTTTTCTGACCTCGTCATAACGTATGACGACACTGGTTTTAAGATCGACTTCACTCATCTCAAACTCTTGATCATCAATGCGATTGATGAATCCATGGTAGGTTTTTCCCTTGTAAAGTTTGACTGTGACATCGGCACGGACACCGATCTTTCTGATCTTCGATTCGATCTTGTCGCGCTGGGCGGAGGATCTTTGCGGTGTTGGTTGTGGTTGCTTATCCTGCGCATATGCGAACACCGGTGGAATGAGAAACGTGCTTACTAGAAGAATGCGAATTAGTGACGCAGCAGCACTATTTATCGTCATGCTGAGCTCTCCTTTGGCAGTGTTTGTTGCGTGGAGTGCAAGGAGTGTGCCGACCCAGCAATGAGTGATCAGGGCCTTTGCCTCAAGTGTGAATTCTGGATTTAACGCAAAGATTCATTGAGCGCTCATCCGGACGTCGCGCTGGTGGCGCAATACTGCACTCGAATAACTCTTGCTTGCATCAGAAACGAAACCATACGGATAATCCTGTCGCTAACATAAAGGATCGTCACTTAGTAATTTCTCAAGGATAATGTTAACTATCGGACTATGTTAATCGGGCGGCGTGATGGTAAGGTAGGGCGCATCTTCTTGCGCCCAGGAGTTAACATAGTCTCGTCTGGGCGTGATTCTTCCGTCACCGGGACCAGGTGCTTATCTTTCATGATCCTCCTCTGATTTCATCCTACTGTCGCTGTCGTCACGCGGGGTTGGTTTGGGCCATCGGCAACAGCTTCATTGGTTATGGTGAGAATAACTTAGGTTTTATACCCTTACTGCTGATCACCGCTCTAAACGCTTAGTGGCAATATCCGAAGTTCGTGCACTTAGTCTACTGAAGTCTCCATTCGTTGGAGCCACCAATGACGAACCTGAATAGGATAGGCGGAGTCATCGCCCTCCTCATTTTGCTCTTCAGCGTAGGGGACTTGATCGGTTCCCGGAACCAGGCGCGGCTCGAAGCGGCATGGCTCGACGCCTCGAACCGACTCTTCCTATCCTGGCAGACCGCAGCTCGTAACTCGGCGCGTTGGTGGGTAGCCCTGGTCTCTGTCGCAGGCGCCTTCCTGTTGGCCGGAAGCGCCCTCGCAGCCATGCTCTATGCAACGACACTCGCGCGCGAGCGCTGGTCCGTCGGGGGCTCGCCGCTATGGATCGCACTGGGGCTCCTCTTGGCAGTTGGGCTCCTTTATTACCTAACGCTCTGGCTTCTCGTCGCCATCCTCGCCCGGTTTCTTTCCGCCCCTTCCGAGTTAATCGATCCGCTCGAGGTGCGCTGGGCGCGCTTCCTTGTGCATCATCCACTCAAGATGCCTCAAGGCGGAGGCGACTCGCCTGCAGCACCCTTTATCGCTGGGTGCCTTCCTTTTTTCTTCGTCGCTGTCGGATCCCTTTTTGCGCCGCTCCTGTTTATAGTGATCCTCGCTCGTATCTTCGCGTACGCAGGCCTCCTGTTCCTTTGGGTGCCACTATTGGCACCCGCCCGGCTACTCCACGCGATTGGTCGCCGCACGGGGGCGGAGAGTTACCTCAAAGTCGGAAAGTTCATTCTCTCTGCCCTGGCTACTGTCTTGGCACTCTATTTCCTCTTCCGCTGACCCCGCTAACATACTATTTGATTTTCTGAAGCTACTATGGATTCTAAATCCATCTGCGTAATCTGTGGATACACCGCGAAGAAAAATAAGCGTATGATGTTTGAAACAAAAAGGGGCCTCTGAACCATATGAAGATAGCAGGTACGTGGAAGAAGGTTACGGAAGAATCCTGTGCGGAGAATTATCCGGACGAGATCGAGTTCCAGGAACGTCCGCGCTTCCTCGCCAAAAAGGGGCCGTCACAGCGCTTCATCTGGTGGGATGCGGGCAGCTACGAGATCGTCGGGGATGATCAAGTGACGATGAGCACTGCATCTGACGAGCTTGTGACTTACAAAACCAGGCTTGAGGGAAACGTCCTCACGTTCACCGATCAGCACAGCTGTACCTTTTCGTATCAGCGAATAAGCTGAGAATCGCTTTCAGCTCTTATCACATTCCAAAGAGCGTCAGTTCACAATCTGACGCGTCAATTTCGTGCGGAGTCGACCCTCGACCCCAGGTAGTAGTCTACTTTGCCGTCGGCTAAGTCCTCCTGAAACCTGGTGTCTAGTTAGTCCACGCATCCGGCCAAACTAAGGAGTTTACCTCATGCCAAAAGAGACCGATCCGTCTATGAGCGGCGAGACGCCAAAGGGCTTCGTCGCTTCCGAACCACCTCCCAGCAGTGCGCAGGGCCAAATTGGTTTCGCGCCTGTCGCCGAGCCACTGACACTTGATGAAGGGGAAACTGATCCCAGAATCCCGGCTGCCGAAATTGCGACGACCGCAACCACGGCAGCTACTGCCATTCCCGGCATACTTTCACCCCTCTGTCGAATCAACTTGAGAGAAGGATGTTACCGCATCACGTTCCAACCGAAACTAAGCACCAGTGTTTTTCACGGCACGATGCGGGTTGAAAGAGGTGGCGCGAATGCCACGATCAGTGGTGACCTTTATCGTTTTCTGAATCCAGTCATTTCACTACCGGTGTCAATCGCCACTGTTGCTACCGCCGTTGAGCGCCCTGCGGTCGCGGGTATCTTTGCGCTTCCTTTAACAATCCCTGTCTATCCAAGAAAACAGTATTACTCGTATCTGAAGGTGACCGGAATTCAATTGCCACCGTTGTTTGGCACCAGGTGCGAGTTCACCCTAACCGCGCAGGAGTATGTCTACACTCAGCCACCGCCGGGTCAGTTCAATGGAACTTTCCCCGCCGCTCCAGGTACCAGAACAGTCCGGATCGTGCTCAAGAATGCTCCTCCTCCTCCGGGATACACGAGCGTTTACTTCGAAGGAAAGCTTTTCGAAGGCGCAGCGGAGAAGGGCACGTTCAAGATGGGCTGGGTCTCCAGTTTCTTCCGTCGCGCAACTGTAGAGGTCGATACGCTCACCGGCGCTGTACCACCTAAGGCCGTACCTACGATCAGCGGAACCGGCACGGAAGATTTTAAGACTGTGTTCGCAACTGCCGGCTGGGACCTGAGCGTCATTTATGATCAGACGAATATTGCAGTACCGGCAGGAGTCAATCCAACTAATTGCTGGTCCAGCGCAAACCTGCACGCTTTGATGGTTGCAAATCGCAAGGCCGGCACTGATCTCGATAAGGAATGGCGCTTCCACCTGATCGTCGTTCCCGCAAAACTCGGTTGTTCCAGAGGAGTGATGTACGACCAGATCGACGTGCCGCGCGAAGGCTCCGCCAGCTTCAGCGACGATGGTTATCCGACTGGCGATTCGTCCAACTTCGGAGCTGCAGCCAACAAGAAGCAGCGCGACGTGCCCCGTGCATACTTGCGCAGCGCGAGTCACGAGCTGGGCCATGGTTTCAATCAAATTCATCAGGAGCAGGAAGGCGGAGCCGACAACTCGATCATGACCACGACGCCAAGCGTTGCGGATGTGCTCGGAGGTCCGGCCACCGGACAGCCGGGAGTGTTTCCGACCAACATTCACCTCGGATTTAACCAGCACGTGCGACATCACCTCATTCACTTTCCGGATCCGACCGTGCGTCCGGGTGGAATGACGTTTGGCTCGGGTCACAGCTCGTTTGTGCCGTCGGCCGATACCGATCGTCATTTTCTGTCGGCTGACGATCTTGAGTTGAGAGTAACCGCGGACCAGGCTCAGATCGCGCTCGGAGAACCAGTGCAACTGCGCTGGGAGCTCGTCAACAATTCCGGTAATCCGATTCCCGTGCCGAACGACATCAGCACCGAATCACTCTATGCCACGATCGAAGTGATCAATCCCAACGGCGTCATCAAAATGATGCCGCCATTTGTGATCCTCTGTGAGGGTGCAAAGATTGAGAATCTCGATGGAGGCGGAAGCATCTCTGCATCGTCGCGTGTTTACTGGAGCTCTCGCGGGTTCGCCTTCGAACGAACCGGCAGGCACGTTATCGAAGTGCAGGTTAAGTGGTCCATCGCGGGTGTGCCTTTTGGAGTTCGCGGACGCACCGAGGTGTGGGTCAATTATCCGCTGACGGCTACTGACAACGACGTTGCAGCGACGCTGATGCATCCGGAAGTCGGGATGTACGTCGCCCTCGGTGGCGGTGCAAATCACCTTACGGATGCGGTCGATCGTTTGTCGCGAGTATTCGCAAACGGTGGTGGCACCGGCGACACCGCAGACGGTGGTGGTGCGCCTTCGGCAATGCGAGGTTATGACGGACTGCTGACCGATCTTCCCAGCGGTGGAGGTGGAACCTCCGACAAGGCCGCGAAGAAGTCAGCAAAGAAAGGCAAGTCTAAATAACCGTCTTGCTTCGTGAGCTCACGCATCTCTTTGGAGTGCGGTGACTTGTCACCGCTTTGGAAAAGTACCAAAGCGCCAACAAGTTGGCGCACTCCAGGGAGGCGCCCTTCCTTTCGGAACCTCGTGCAGGAGTCCTAATCATGGCTACTAACTTTGATCTGGCGCCACCGGCAAAAACAGTCGATGGACTGAAAGCCGTCCCCATCGATATTCAAAAAATCACCGCCACACTGACTTTCGACTGCGCCACCTCGAAAGGTGAGGGAGATGCGACGCTCGAATTCACAACCAGTTCTGAGAGCGGCAATCCGATCTTCGATCTGCGACAAACCATCACCGAAGCCTGGTTAGACGGCGCAGTTTTCCCAATCGCCAAACTGGTCCATCACGACTTCGGCGGCGGCGCCAATGCTCAACTGCGTGTTGTGGAATCAGTGCTCGCGCCAAAGACGAATCACACGCTTCGAGTTAAATACACACTCGGAATTCCGCAAGCGTCTACCGCCGGCAGTTATCAGCCGGCTATGACATTCAGCGCTGGTCCAAGGCTCGCATTCAACTTTGGTTTCACGGATCTCGGCGCGGGGCGCTACCTCGAATCCTGGGTACCTGCAAATCTGATCTTCGATCAATTTACACTCGAACTGACGTTGAAGGTGCTCAACACTACCGTTGCGCACACCGTCATAACAAACGGTACCATCACGTCGCTAGGCACAAATCAGTGGAAGGTCTCATTCCCGCAGCGTTTCACGGCTTTCTCACCACTGCTCGAGATACGCGCGGGCAATACGGTCGTAAAACAAACCGGAAACACTGTGCTCCCGGTCTCCGGCACCAACGTCACGATCGAGGCTTGGAAACTGACGAGCAGCTCGGTTGATTTAACAGCTCAGATCAACAACCTCAAGACATTTCTTTCCAACAACGAGACTAAAGTTGGACGTTACATTCACGGCAATCGCTTTGTGGCTTTCTTCAACGTTGGCGGAATGGAATACGACGGCGGCACAACGACCGGCACTGGACCATTGCGTCATGAAACATTTCACAGTTGGTTTGCGCGCGGGCTGAAAGCTGCGAGCCAACCCGATGCATGGTGGGACGAGGCGTGGACTGTCTACAACGACAATGGCGCGGTAGGCTCGCTGCCCTTCGACTTTACAGATCCTCCCATCACTCTTTCGTCGCTCAACCCGTGGGTGCGAATTACTGCAGGTAACGCTTACAGCGACGGCGAGCGAGTCTTCAGAGGCCTCGCTTCCATCATCGGTGTTTCCAATTTGAACTCGCTGATGAGCGAGTTTTACAAGGAACGCAACTCACGGCCAGTCACTACGGCAAACATTGAAGAGTTTCTGGTTTCCAAAACGGGAAAGGTGCAGATCGTCGACGCTTTCCATCGCTTCGTTTATGGTTTCTCCGATCCGGCACCTGTGCCCGACCTCTGGTTGCGAGACGATCCTGCGCATCCGGGTCCCGATGCGTGGGCGGGGGCTTTCTGGAATTCTCCTGACCTTTGGATCCGTAACGCCGACGACAATGGCACGACGCATCAGAATCCCGAACAAGGTCAGGACAACTGGTTCTATGCGCGCGTGCGCAACCGCAGTTTGACTGCCACCGCACGACATTTTGTCGTCACGTTCAACGTAAAACAGTTTGCCGGAGTCGAGTTTCAGTATCCCGGTGATTTTTTGCCCTGCGTTGCGGCCGTGGCGGGCTTCAATCTTGGACCAAACAGCTCAACGATCGTGAAGGCCCGGTGGCCACGTAGCCTGGTTCCACCGGCCGGTACTCATGCATGTTGGCTGGCTTCGGTTTTGACGAGATTTGATCAGCCCGTCACGGGAAGGCACGTTTGGGAACACAACAACCTGGCCCAAAAGAATCTCACGGTTGTCAATCTCAAACCTGACACGTGGCTAGTGTTACCGTTTGTCGTCAACAACCTCAAGACGCGCACGCGCCCAGTCACTCTCGAACTGATCAGGCCTGATAATCAGACTGCGATCGTAACGTCGCTGATGCAGAAATCAGGCGCGGTGTTGAGTCCGATTCCAGGTATCACAACCAATCCGATTTCAATCCTAGACAACGTAGCACGACCTAACGGCGAGGATGTCCTCGAATGTGGTGGACGATCACACACACGAGCAGCGGCTAGTTTGAACGATACTTTCACTACGGACTCGAGCGATGGGCCACTTGCAGAGCACCTTATCGGCGGCATCGAAACAGCGTTCGCGGTTGGTCGAGCCGCACAATTGAAGGTGACACTGCGTCCTTCACAGCAAGTGTTGCTAGGGTTGCGAGTCAGCACGCCTAAGACCGCGCAACCGGGAGACGTGATCCGGCTGAATCTGGTGCAGCGAGACGAAAGTGGTAATCGAATTGTTGGTGGGCTGGCAGTTCAGATCAATGTCATCTGACCAGATTGGACGCCTCCCTGGAGTGCGGTGACTTGTCACCGCTTTGGTAAACATACTAAAGCGCCAACAAGTTGGCGGCACTCCAAAGAGGCGCCCGTGTCCTTCGGTTAACTGCTTGTAGAGCGCGTAATTCGATAGATAAAACTTTCGCGGTTGTTCGGATCGCTCTTCGTGCCGATCCGTACGCCGCCGATCTTCTCTATGGCGCGTTGCGAGCGTATGTTGGTTGAGCCAATGAAAAAGATCACGTTGTCGACGAATGTGAAAGCGTGCGTCAGCATTAGCCGTTTGAGTTCGCGGTTGTAAGTGCCGCCCCAGTGAGATCTCGCGAGGAAAGTCCAGCCGATTTCGATCTCGCTCCTCACGAGATCGTAGCAATGAAATCTGGATGAACCGATGACGCGCCCGTTTTTGCGGTCAAGCACGACAAACGCGCCGCCTGATGCCAACGCTTCATCAAAGAACTTTCGGAACACATCGGGTTTGTAGCGATCAGAGTTTGGATGTTGTTCCCAAATCAACGGGTCTGACGCGACGGCATACAACTCTTCGAAATCGTCGAGGCGAAGCGGCCGCAGTTCCAGGATTTCACTTTTCAGTGTCGGTTGAAGTTCGAATGTCATAGCGCGCGCTCCATCAAAATATCTCGTTGCGTGTCCGAACCCAACTGAAACATATGCTCACCAACAGCACGAAAGTCCCACTTGTGATAGAAGGCTTGCGCCCGTGCGTTCCGCTCCCACACACCGAGCCAGATCGTCTCGTGCCCTGCGCCTTGCGCCTCATCTAAACACGCATGCATTAATTCTTCCCCGACGCCACGGCCGAGCCATTCCAGCGATACGTAAAGTCGGACCAACTCGATCGACTTGGCTCCTTCGATCTCTTTCGGCGGCTCACCCGCATGAAGTTTTGCGTAGCCGGCAGCGACGCCATCGACTGCTGCAATCAGGAAAGTCGAAGCAGGATGGGCCAACTCAGCCGCCTGTTGCGCAACGCTGAAATGTTCTGCAAGGTAGGCGTCCATATCCTCCACCGTGTTATCAGCAGCGAAGGTTTCCTGGAACGTGCGGGCTCCCAATTCAGCCAGTAATTTGGCGTCGTCAGAGTTGGCGCGGCGGATCGTAACGTGGACCTTTGGCATCATGTGCTAATTTTCTTTTTGGGATATGTCGAAAACTCGTTTCGCCATTCGTCGTAAGACTGAAGACAAACCATTCTACTAATAAAGGACGCAGAGACCGTATGAGAAACCGAATCGATAAAGTGAGCCTGGTTGGCATTGCGTTGTTAATGCTGGTGCCGGGTGCAGTTTACCCGCAGAGCGACAGCATCTTTAAGCGACTGCAAGGTTCGTGGAGTGGTGAAGGGAAGACACTGGAAATGCCGGCCACCCTCCGGATGACGTGGGAACGGGTTTTGAACGAGAAGTTTCTGCGGCTCAGTTTGAAGAACGAAATGAAGGCCGCGAGCGGCAACGTCCAACTCTTCGAAGGCCATGCCTACTATCAACCTTCCGAAGGGAAGTGTGAAGGTACGTGGTTCGACTCGCGTGGCATGTCATTTCCGATCAAATGCACCGTCGAAGGCCAATCATTAACTGCACTATGGGGTGCGACTGGCCAGGAGAACGGAAAGTCTGTCTACAAGTTCCTAGCTGACGGCAAATTTGAAGTCGTAGATTCGGTTAAGCAGAAGGATGGGACCTGGAAGGAATTCGGACGATTCGTCATGACCCGCGAGTAGTTTGGGCTGGATACGAATTTTTGATTGTTACCACGGGCAACGCACTCCGCTTCGCTTCGTGTTTGCCGCTGTCTTTCTTATTCCGCGTCTTGGCGCTCACATCTAAACATTTCTTAACAAAATTCCACTTGGCTGAAATTCGTGAGAGAGTCTAAACTGCCGCTATGCTAAACGACTTCTCCTACGCGTTTCGGACGCTGCGCAAGAGTCCTATATTCACAATCACAGTAATAATCACGATTGCACTGGCTATCGGCGCAAGCACTGCTATTTTCAGCGTCACGAACGGCGTGCTGCTCAGGAAACTCCCTTACAAGGATCCAGAGCGCTTGGTTCTGGCCTGCAATGATCTGCAGAAACGGAATGTCAAAGACTTTCCGATTTCTAACGCCGACTTTCTCGACCTGCGTAACGGTGCAAAAAACAATTTCGAGGATTTTGCTGCCGTACAAACGGGTCGCGTTACTCTGCCCGCTTTGGACGGCACTCCTGAGCGCGTCCGCATCGGTGTGGTATCGACGAACTTCTTTCAAATGATGGGAGCGTCGATCATCGCGGGTCGAGACTTTCAGGAGTCTGACGGAACTCCTCAGCCACCTCCGCCGGCGGCAGCGGCGGACAATGCTCCAGCCGCCAACCAACAACCTCAGTTGCCGACAATGGCAATTCTGAGCAACGAATACTTCCAACAGCGCTTTGGTGGTGATCGATCGATAGTTGGCAAACCACTTCCAGTGTCCGCCGCGTTTGGACCACCACCCATCGTCGTCGGCGTCCTCGCTCCCGGATTTGAATTGCTGTTTCCGCCGGCAGTGAATGTGGAACAGTTTCCGAGTGTGTGGCTTGGTGCACGCATCCCTTATGACGTTGCCAATCGAAACAACGTGCAGTGGCGCGCGATTGCGCGGCTGAAGCCCGGTGCGTCGATCGAACAGGCGCAGGCGGAAGCCGATACGATTTCAGAGAAGATTCGCAACGAAAACACGATCGCAAACACAGCCGGAAAAATTTTCCGGCTGGTGCCGATGAAGCAGCATCTTGTAGACGAAGTCCGGCCGGCGATTATTGCGCTGATGCTTTCAGTCATTTTCCTGCTACTGATTGCGTGTGCAAATGTAGCGAACCTGATGCTCGTGAGAGCTGCGGGTCGCGAACGAGAGCTGTCCGTTCGCGCCGCGCTGGGCGCTGGTTGGTGGCAACTCGTTCGGCAGACTCTCGCCGAATCAATTGTCTTAGCCGCACTCGGAACCGCGATCGGTGTCGGGCTTGCGTATCTGGGCATTCGCCAATTGCTCTGGCTTGCACCTGCGAATCTGCCGCGCTTGAATGCCATCAATTTGGATCTGAAGGTGTTGGGATTCGCGATATTGGCGGGATTGTTGTCTGCCCTGCTCTTTGGAGTTGTTCCGGCACTTCGCACCGCGAAACCAAATCTCATGGAAACGTTACGCGCTGCTGGGAGAAGCAGTGCTCTTGGTGCTGCCTGGTTGCGTAATGCCGTAGTGGTGGTGGAAGTGGCGCTCGCCTTTGTACTCCTGATAGCCTCGGGTTTGATGTTCCGCACGTTCATTAATATTCAACGTGTGAATCTGGGGTTTGACCCGCGCGGGATGCTGACGTTTCAACTTCTTGGTAACGTCGGTGAGACACCTCAGGAAAGAGATAACTTCAAGCGCCAGCTTCGCGAGCAACTCGACGCGCTCCCGGGCGTGAATAATGTGACTGCGTCATTTCCATTGCCGCTGGCGGGCGGGTTTAGTCCTGTGCGCTGGGGCGGCGCTGATGCCCAGGGAGATCCAAGTAAGTTTCAAGCAGCCGATCTGCAAATCGTTCTGCCTGGTTATTTCGAAGCGATGGGCACGACGTTGCTGGCCGGTCGAACCTTTACGGCCGAAGACAATAAGCCCGATCGAACTCTGATCATCGTTGATCAAGCTCTCGCGGCAAAGGCGTTTCCGAACGAATCTGCTGTGGGTAAGAAGATCCTGTTTCGCGTTCGCACGCCGGAAGCAGAGTGGGGAGAGATTATTGGTGTGGTGGCCCATCAGCGCAACACTTCTCTAGTCGAGCCGGGGCGCGAACAACTGTACATCACGGATGGTTATCTGAATCACGGCCCTGCTTCATGGTGGGCGGTGCGAACTGATGGTGATCCGGCACAGTTGGCAAACTCCGTGCGTGAAGTTGTGCAGAGACAGGGCAAGGAAACGTTTATCAACGAGATGAAGCCGATGGACTCACTCGTGACAGCGGCTCAGGCGCAGACACGCTTTTCGCTGCTGCTGATCGGAGTCTTCTCGACAATCGCGGCGTTGCTTGCGGGCGTGGGGTTGTATGGCGTGCTGGCAACTTCAGTGCGTCAGCGAACTGCAGAGATTGGAGTTCGCATGGCCCTCGGCGCCGCGCCGTCACGCATCTTTCGCTTGATGGTAGGAAAGGGACTCTCCCTCAGCGCGATTGGTATCGGGATAGGTCTGATCGCTTCGTTTATATTCACACGAATTCTCGCCACTATGCTGGTCGAGGTCAAACCTACGGATCCAGTGACATTCGTCTCAGTCGCGGGGTTGTTTCTGGTGATAGCGTTTCTGGCTTCGTGGCTGCCAGCTCTTCGAGCAGCTGGATTAGATCCGACGACGGCGCTGCGGAATGAGTAGTGTGAAAGAACACTGGGATCGCGGGGAATATACGATCACTACGGATCGTTCTCGGCTCGATATAGATCTGATTCACGACTTCATAAGTAATCACTCGTATTGGGGAAAAGGGCGGGCGCGCGAGGTAGTCGCGCGCTCGATCGAAAACTCAATGCCGTTTGGTATCTACCAGGGTGAACAACAGGTGGGGTTCGCGCGCATCGTAACCGATTATGCTACGTTCGCCTGGGTGGCTGATGTTTTCATTGTGCCGGAACATCGCGGGCGCGGGTTATCAAAGTGGCTTATGGAAGTCATTCTAGCTCATCCTAAGCTTCAGGGATTTCGCCGGTGGGTTTTAGCAACCAAAGATGCGCAAGGCTTATACGAGCAATTTGGTTTTATCAAACTGCACCGTCCCGAACGTTGGATGGAACGACCCGATCCGAACATGAAAGAGAGTCCGGATTACTGGCAGCGATAACGGTTATTCCTTCCAGTGCACCGTGGTCCAGGA
>DASTVU010000161.1:0-6513 GCA_035758935.1 Pyrinomonadaceae bacterium
AAATCGTTGAAGCGATAGGCCATCACCGGCAAACGACCATGGATTACTTCCAGTGGAGTGATCTCCAACTCTTTTCCAATGCAGAAACTCGCACCGGGAGAGACGATGTTCGGAATTACTTCCGGCAGACCTCCACCAAAATGCGACGGCTCAAAGATGTATTTGAAGATGCGTTTGATATCGACCCAGGCGCGTTCGTTTGCGTAAACGCCAAGCGCTCCGAAACGAAAGTTCAACGGCCTGATGTCATCAAGACCAAAAATATGATCGGCGTGACCGTGAGTGATGAGAACGGCATCGAGATGTTTCAGACCGAAGCGCAAAGCCTGCTGGCGAAAGTCGGCCGACGTATCGACCAGGACAGTTCGTCCCGCTTCTTCAATGATGACTGAAACTCTCAGACGTTTGTCGCGAGGATCGTCTGAAATGCAGGTCTCACATTCACAACCGATTGACGGCACTCCGGTGGAAGTTCCCGTACCTAAAAAGGTGAGCTTCATGTGCTTGGAGCTTTGTACTTGGTGCTTTGAACTTCGTTTTCAAACAAAGAACAAAGCTCTAAGCACTAAGCTCACCGTCCTCCTGTGATATCACTTCCACTGAATCTTCGAGCCTGTTGAGGCGAGTTAACCAGCGACACGTATTGCATCCGGAGATCAGCCAGTAGTCCCTCGAGCATTCGCCTTTCCTGAGGCGTCAAATTTCCTTCGGTCTTTTTCTGCATCATGCCGAGAACGTCGATCCAGTGCTTGCCCAGTTCTATATCGACCTCGCGCTGGTGCGTCACGGGATGTTCCATCATTCCCAAGGCCGAAGCAGCATTCGAAGCTATCGACATCACAAAGCTAACGAAGCTGGCCGGATCACGCGCATCCGCGAGGTCTTCTTCAGAAAACTCCTCTTCCGCCTCCGACGCCGCTTCGGCACTAGCCGTGGGCGGAACTTCCGGCTCGGGTATCGTGGCCTCGGGCGCTGGAGCAGGCGCTGCCGCCGCTTCCTGCACCGCGGCTACTCTTGGCTCCGGCTTCTCTTCAGGAGGCAGATCGCGTGGACTTCCGTCAGCATTGAAAAGACGCCGATCAGTAACTTTGAAAGTGGGTTGGTCCTCTTGCATGGCTTTATTAAAGCACAAAGACTCGAAGGCACGAAAACACGAAAACGGCACTTTTTTGTTGCCGCCTTTGTGGTTCTTTACCAGTCACTTTAGACTACCCGCATGCCTGCTACATTCAACGATTTGATAGCCCTGATGGATCGCCTGCGTTCGCCAGACGGCTGTCCCTGGGACCGCGAACAGACTTACGCGACGCTTGCTCCGATGCTCCTCGAGGAAGCTTATGAGGCATTTGAAGCCGTAGAAGATGCGCGCGAAGGCCGGCCACGCGAACTGTGCGACGAACTCGGTGACCTGTTGTTTCAGATAGTTTTCTATGCACAGGTCGCGAAGGAACGGGACGAATTCACAATCGATGACGTGACCACCGCAATTCACGACAAGATGGTGCGTCGACATCCACACGTATTTGGCGACGTAACTGCCGACGACGCTGCGACTGTGTTACTTAACTGGGAGACGATGAAGGCTGAAGAGCGGCGTGCGGCAGGGAAAAACGAGGAGACAAATTCTTCACTGCTCACGGGCGTCTCGTCCAAGGCACCAGCGTTGATGGAGGCACACCAGTTATCCACCAAAGCGGCGCGCGTTGGTTTCGACTGGAAGTCTGTTGACGACATCTTCGATAAGCTACAGGAAGAGATCGAGGAACTGCGCACGGCAATCAAGGACCACTCAGCACTCCAAGACGAAGCCAACCACGCGCGTGTTCGTGAAGAGATGGGCGACCTGTTGTTTGCCGCAACGAATATCGCCAGACACATGCAGGTCGAACCGGAAGCGGCATTGAAGCTAACGAATCGAAAGTTCAGGAAGCGGTTCGAATATATCGAGAACGCACTGCACACACGCGGGCAGGCGTTTGATCAAACGTCGATCGATGAATTGGAGGAGTTGTGGCAGGAAGCTAAGAAAAATAGGCCACGGATTTACACGGATGATACGGATCAGAAAAGCTGATCTGTGTAATCCGTGTAAATCCGTGGCTAAACTTAGTCGTTGATCCTCACTGATTGCAGGATTGTCTGAAACGCATTCTCAAAACCACGTTCGTTCTGCGGCGCGACGGCAATCATGTAGAACAATTGCCCGTTGCGTAGCTGCGTCGTGATCACGCGGACATTCTCCGGGCGACCAGTCGCTTCGTTCACGTTGGTCAACGTGGACCAGAGCGCCGTACGTCCCGAAAGCGTTGTTCGTTGATAACCACCACTCATGCGCAAGTTGTTATTTCCCTGCGCGAGACTATTAATCAACTCCTGCGTTGCAGTTTGCAGGTTTCGATTATTCGTTTGCGCTACACCGAAACTCGCACCGTGTGTGTAAACCGCCTGACCATTAACCGAACCAAAAGCTCCATCAGGCACAAACCAAACTGAGTTGTTATCGTTGACCTGGCGCCAGTTGTTCGGCACGTTTACCTGCACACCACCATTGAAGATGTTGTAGCTCTGGTAACGCGACGACGGATACGACACGCGTCCGCTCGGTGGATTGCTGCTCGTCGGATAGTTACCGGTTTGTTCACCAGTCGGATAACGCTGTCCGCTGCGAGCTATCTCAGCCATCGATGGAGCGCGCTGCTGACCACGCAGTCGCTCCTGAATACGCGCAAACTGACGCGAGTCGTTGCCCGAGGGGTTAACACGCAGGTACTGTGCTTCCCTGTTGATGCGTGAATAACGATCGCTTGGACTCGGGTGACTGCTTAAGAATCCACCGCTACCGCCGCCCTGCGCTTCAATCGTGCGAAACATTTCTGCAAGGGCACGCGGATCGTAACCAGCATTGGCCATGATTCGCGCGCCAAGAATGTCTGCCTCGGTTTCATATTCACGACTGAACTTCAGCAGGTAGACTGCAAACGGCGCTTGTGCCAGTTGACCCACGCCTGGTCCACCCAGAATCGTTCCGGCGATTCCGGCAATGCCGCCAAGTATGCTGTACTTCTGACCCTTGGTTGCCTGCGCTGTACCATGTCGCAACGCGACGTGACTAATCTCATGGGCCATCACGCCCGCCATCTCAGCTTCGGTCTTTGCCGCCTCGATCATTCCGCGGTTGACGTACATTGGACCACCGGGAAGCGCGAACGCATTAATGTCTCTCGCGTTGACGACTTTGAAGTAATACTGAAATTCGGGATGTTGAAATTCAGAAGGAATGCTGGCAACTAGCCGGCGCCCGACATCCTCCACATAGCTTCCCACTGTTGGATCGCGCAGTAATGGAAACTGGCTTTCAGCTTCCTGCGCAGCCTGGCGCCCGAGTTTGATGTCGTCCTGAATACTGTATTTGTTGCTGTGATATTTGATTTGCGTCTGCGCCAATGCCGAGAACGGCATCACGGTGATCGCGACCAGCGCTATCCACGCAATTAAAGTTTGTCGTTTTAACATCGATTTCTTACCTCCACCGATAACAGCATACCCCATTTTCCTAGCCCATTTCGTGAGTCATGCACCAAAACGAAACGCAAAACATCTGCCAAGACCGGTTTTATTCCGTGAATATCGCACAAATCGCGCCCAACCGACCTGGATGGTTAGTAATGCAACGAAAATGCCAGATAGCCGGGGCCTACCCTCGATTGCGGGGTTCGATGTGTTCGTTAAACCACTGTGCAGGCTCCCCGAGGGGTGCGATACGATGCGGTTCGCCTCTCCATACGCGGAGCATTGAGATAAGCAGGAAGAAGAACGCGGCAATTTTGAAAAGGGTGCCCCCCAGAGAACTGCCACTGACAGTGCTGATCACCCCAAAGAGCGTTTGAATAATCAGGATCGCAATCTGTAAAGCCAAAGCCTGTGAGGCGTGAAAGCGAACCTTCCCTTCTTTACGTGGCACCAGAAACAGCTCAAGCAGCGAGATCACGAGGCCGATGTAACCGGGAGTGTAGGCAAACGTCGTCGCCCAACGCTCCGGCACTCCTATACCAGCGACAGATCTCGGATTTGGAGCAGCGGCCGTGCCCGGGGCCTGATAGATGTTTTGTCGCGACTGATATTGCGTTGGAGGAGCGTAGGTCGGTGGAACAAATACCGACGGATAAGGTGCTTCGAGGGGAGGATTGTCGAAATGACGAGTGGGTGCTTCGGAATAGACATTCCGTCGCGCGTTTTCATTTGGAGAATCCCCGACTTCTCGGGTCGCGCCACCAACTTGCTGTGTCGGCGTCGAACCTCCGAGTTCGCCCCAAACTTCCTCCGCCTTCCGCTCAACATCAGGATCAAGCGGGTTAGTGTCGTATTTGTTCTTTTTCTCCATCTCCGCTAAAAGCACAAGTTAGTTAACGAGTAATGAAGAGGCTTTGTTTATGTCAATTCTTGTGCTTTTTTGCCTCTTTGCCAGTAATCTTACTAGTCTGCGATCTCATACTCAACCTGTTGCCACTGTTGCTCTCGTTCAGAGATTAAAAAAGCCTTTATCACAGCATTAACGCCACCGAGACCAATAATCAAGTATTTAGCAGAGGGATAATAGGCAAGCCGCACGTCCGTTTTAGACGGACTGGGGTCGCCTGCGCGCGGGTGAGAGTGATAGATCGCCAGCAATTCTTCGCCGCGTTCGCGCATCTGCCGTTGCGCTGCGAATAGATCTTCAGGAGCTGCTTCGTAACTTGATTCAGGATTTGGTGTGACGTTGCGAAGACGGTAGACCGTGACCGCCTGGGTTTCAGAGATTCCGCCGATTAAGCCGCAACATTCCTCCGGGGCTGTTTCGCGAGCATGGGCGATCATTGCATCCACATGTTCACGACGGAGTTGAATCAGCGGTGTGGTCAATCTTCGACGACTCTCAGGTGCAACTCTTGTAATTGTTTTGGATCGACTCCTCCTGGTGCATCGATCATCAGATCTGCTGCTGAGGCAGTCTTCGGAAAAGCGATCACGTCGCGCATGTTGTCGGTACCCGCCAGCACCATCATCAATCGATCGATGCCGGGGGCGATGCCGCCGTGAGGCGGTGTGCCGTATTCGAGTGCATCAAGAAAGAATCCAAACCGCTCGCGAGCTTCTTCAGTCGACATTCCCAACGCTTTGAAAACGAGACGTTGTATGTCGCGGCGATGAATACGAATTGAGCCACTCGCCATTTCCACGCCGTTGATCACCGGGTCGTAAGCTTTGGTACGAATCTGGGCCAACAAATTCGTTTCGCCATTTTCGACTGCGCGTTGCAGCAGTTCGAGATCTTCATCCACCGGAGAGGTGAATGGATGATGCATCGAATAGTAGCGACCATCATCTTCGTGATACTCAAACATGGGGAAGTCAGTAACCCAGAGCGGCGCATACACGTTCGCCGGGATCAAATTCTCGCGTCTTGCAACCTCGTTTCGCAATGCACCTAAACTTGCTGCAACTACTTTTGATTTACCTGAAACGATTAGTACAGCATCGCCTTTTTTCGCCCCTGCAACTTCTGCAATTCGTGTGACGACTTCAGCGCCGAGCGCCTTCAGCAGTGACGACGAAAGCTCGTCGCCCAACTTGATCCACGCGAGTGCGCCTGCGCCATAACGTTTTGCAAACTCCTGCAAATCGTCGAGCACCTTGCGCGACAGCGTCGCACCGCCGGGCACAGTCAATCCTTTGACCTGACCAGCGGATGACAACGCCGAAGCGAAAGGCGGAAACTCCGTGCCTTCGACAGCCTCTGCCACGTCTTTCAACTCGAGTCCGTTGATCCGCAGGTCGGGCTTATCAGAACCAAATCGACTCATCACTTCGGCAAACGTAAAGCGCGGAAACGGTGTTTGCAATTCAACGTTGATGAGTTTGAAAACAGACGCAAACAGACCCTCGATCAACGTGTAAACCTGATCGAGTGTCGCAAAGCTCATCTCCACATCGAGCTGTGTAAACTCAGGCTGGCGATCGGCGCGCAGATCCTCGTCACGAAAACAGTGTGCGATCTGGAAGTACTTATCCAAACCTCCGATCATGCACAACTGCTTGAAGAGTTGCGGCGACTGAGGCAGCGCAAAAAACTTTCCGGGAAAAATACGCGACGGAACGATGTAATCGCGTGCGCCTTCCGGAGTGGACTTGATCAGTATCGGCGTTTCGATCTCGTTAAAGCCCTGCTCGGTCATGTAACGCCGGATCTCGTTTAAAACGCGATGACGCAAAAATAGATTCGACTGCAACTGAGGTCGCCGCAGATCGAGATAGCGATACTTGAGACGCAGGTCCTCGCTCGCCAGCGCATCGGGACTCGCGTCGAGTTGAAACGGCGGCGTACGCGCGTCGTTAAGCGTTAACATCTCGCGCGCGTGAACTTCTACATCGCCGGTCGCTAACTTCGGGTTCCGGGTGTTTTCCGCACGAGCGACAACTGTCCCTTTGACCGCAATTACATACTCGCCGCGTAACTCTTTTGCTTTTGCGTGTGCC
>DASTVU010000162.1:0-6367 GCA_035758935.1 Pyrinomonadaceae bacterium
ACTGCGCGCGCGCTCAGCCAGGCTCGGGTCGTTCCGGAGTCGCTCGGCATTGGTCGTGCTGCATGGGCCACGCCGGGCCGTTATCAGATCAAAAATCTCGGCTTCTTTGAGCGACGCTTGCAGACGTTTGCGATCAATGGCGCGACGCCCGCAGCGGTCGCACCGGGTTTGGCGACACCGGCAGATGCTGCTTGCTACACATTTGATCCGCTGTTTAGAGACACGCCGCTGTTTGTAAAAGACAGCGGAGAGGCACTCACGCGCGCGGCATTTGCACATGCACCGTGGGAAACTTTCGGCACTGACGTAGGAGTAAGACAGTTTGGAGTTCTGCTTGCCAGCAATTCCGAGCCGCTACCACCACTCTCAAATAGTCAAACTCCATTCAGTTTTGGCAACGCCGGAGCCGGTTTGCAGCTTCACGCAACTGCCGGTTTGCGACTCATGCCATCAGCGCCACTACAAACAGGCGATCCACATTTCGTGATTACGGCCGGTTGGTTCGACGGCGGTACGATCACGGGGCTCGGCTCGTTGAGCACGCTGCATGCAGCGCTTGACGACGCAGATGTTTTCCATATCGGCGTCGCTACCCCTGGTCCAGGTCATCTCGTGATTCAGATCCAAACCGGACGCGCGAGTTTAGGCTGGCCTGGAATGAGCACGTCGCCCGCGGGACGTTTCCCGGGCGCGGTGGTCGCAGTTCGAGCAGCGCGAACGGGCGCGGTGCACCAGGACGACGGGCGTTACGTTTATTTGCCGTCAACATATCTAACGTCCGGCGACGTTTTGACACTGCATGTCAGCGATGACGGCAGCACGTATCGAAATAACGACTTCAGTTTGACGTCACTCGAGCGCGACTCGGAAGGCCCGGTCTTTCCAGCGCGTGCATTGACGAGCTCAACGCGACCCGCGACTGACTACACGATCCTAAACCGGCAACGAGGATCTCTTCGGTTACCCGATCCTGAGCGATTCGGAAACGCGGAGATCTATTTCCAGGTCGACATCTTTACCGGTGCGTTTCAACCACTCGCCGCGATCGCCACAGCCTCTCAGGCGAGCGGTGCGCCGGATTTTCCGGGTGCGAGTCCGTGGCCCGCGTTCACATCGCGTCCGAGTCTCGCCGCGACGAACAATACTGCTCCCGATGAAGGCTTGCTAGCAGTACTTGTGCGGCCGCTTTCGGGTGATTTCATTCCCGCAAGCGAGCTGGTTGTTATCAATCGATCCGGCGAGAGTTTGCTGGTCTATCTTCCGGAGATAGTTGGCTCGCCTGCTGAAGGTGTGCGGTTCTTCGTCGCCGACGACGGCAGCACGTTCTTTGCGCCGGCAGATGTTCCCAGCCTGACGAACGCGCTCGGCGAACTGTCGCTTGCCGGACTCGAACTGTCTCGCGAGAGCGCGGGGCAAGTATTGCCGATACCCGGACGATGGCCGTTACAACACCGCCGGCCCGTAGCGATAAACCTGTGCCGTTGCGAACGCCGTAGTCTGCTGAAACAAGACGAACTCGGCATCGATCCCGAACTCGGTCGCTTTGCGCTAGCCATAAATGATCCAATTCTTACAGCGCCTGTCCCAGGCGATACGCCCTTTACTTCACACGCGTTGACAGTCGATTACGTTGAGGCATTCAGCGGGCGCGTTGGCGCGCGTACTTTCGATCGCGGCCTCGACACCGCGGTTCCGCCAACGATTCTGGTTTCGCAGTCGGGCGATGCGGCGAGTTTGTCTGCGCCGAACATTCCGAACAGTCGTTTGCACTCGAGTCTTGCTTCCGCACTCGCAATAGCGATCGATAACGACGTGATCGAGATCGTCGATAGTGCAACTTATTTGATACCTGCGGAGATCGTTTTCCAAAACCCGGTTGTGAGGAACCTGACGATTCGAGCGGCGGCTGGTCAACGCCCGTGCTTGTCGTTCTACACGGCGGCGGGGTTGCCGGCCACAGCCAGCCTGAGGATTCGATCGCCACTAGATTCTTTCGAGTTCAACGGGCTCCTGATCAGTGGTGGACCAGTCGAGATTGAAAGCAACGTCAAACAGCTCAACCTACTGGGCTGCACGCTCGATCCGCGTTCCACCACCGCCGGTTGGTCGCTGCGCGCAAGTGATAGCGATCTGAATCATCAAGCCGTTTATTTAGTCTGCCGTTCGATTACCGGAGGTTTGCGGATTGGTGCGGGTATTGATCGGTTGATCGTTGCCGACTCGATCGTCGATCAACAGGGCTCGGTAGCGATTGGCGAGTTGCCGTTTGTAGTTAGTCCGCCACTCTTCATTCCGATAGAAAGCCCGATCTTTAGTCCGCCCGTAAGTAGTCTTCCGTCAACACCAACAACCAGCAACGTGCTGCAACTTGAACGAGTGACTGTGCTGGGGCGAATTGAATGTGACGTGCTGCAAGCAAGTGAATGCCTGCTGAACGATCTTGCTGTCGTCGATGATCAGCAGTCCGGCTGCATTCGCTTTAGTCGTTGGGAACGCGGCTCGATTTTGCCGCGACGTTTTCAATGTGTGCCAACTGATGCTCAGGCGCGCGATTGTCCCCCGAATCGTCGTTGCCTCCCGGCTCAATTCAATTCGTTGCGCTTTGGGCGACCCGACTACGCTCAACTCGGAGCGATGCGCCAGCCGGAAATTCTGTCAGCAAGCGAATCAGGCGCGGAAGTGGGCGCCTTCGCTTCGGAACTCAATCAAATTCGTCTCGCCAATCTGCAAGTTAAGTTGCGCGAGTTTATGCCAGTCAGCCTCACGGCCGTAGTCGTAGCTGAAACTTAGGAGCAAACACTATGAAAGGTGATTTCTCACGTTTGAAGGGCGATCTTTCTCGCCATACCTTCGAGAGACTCAAACATTATGCCGGTGTTCTCCATCAGCAAGGTCGTGTGTGGCTCGATTCTGACTGGAACGACGAAGTGTTGCTTCAGCTCAATTTGCTGCGACAGGAAACCTTCGACATCATCGGCCGCTGCGGTGCCCCCGCGCCCGGCACTGCTTTCACAATTTCTCCGCCACAACCCGGCGCACCGCTGGATGCATTTCAGATCTCGGGTGGTCCAGGTCCTGAAGGTCGTTACTACGTCGATGGCATTCTCTGCCAGCTCGACAGAAACGTTACCTACCTGACGCAACCCGATTTCCCCAATCCACCGCGCCTGACGTTTCCTCCAACAGGTGATTTGACTGCACTCGTCTATATCGAAGTTTGGCAACGATTGATCACGTATCTCGAGGATGAAGAGATTCGCGAAGTGGCGCTTGGTGGACCGGATACAGCAACACGCGTCAAGACGATCGCACAGGTCAAAGTTGCTCGGCTACCAGCAAGAGTGGGGCGTACTGAAGCCGAATTTACATGTGCTGAAGCGCTCGCGACCGTGCCCGTCAGCGGTGGAACGCTCACGACGCTACAACCAACCGACTCGCTGCCGGCCGATCCGTGTCGCCTGCCCGATCCAGCGAGCTACACCGGACGCGAGAATCACCTGTATCGCGTTGAGATTCACGATGGCGGCGATGTGACGGGTTCGAATCAGGGATTTGTTTTCAACATTAGACTAGCGAACGACGCAAACGTGGGCGCTGTGAATCTGGCGCTCGTTTCCGCCCTCACCGCCGCTGAAAGAGGTGCGCTCCAGCGTTCTGGTTTTGTCATCATCACAACTGACGATGGCCAGCTCGAGCGCGTGCCGTTCAGCAGCATCTCAAATGACGGTAGAACGATCACACTCGGTCGCGGGCTGTTGAATAGTTTTACGACTGCGCGCAATGCCAGCGTCAGTGGTGGTGTGGCGCGTTTCAAATGGTCTCGTGACAACGCTTCATTTGCCGTTCGTGTGACCGCAATCAGCGCCGATCGCAGGACGCTCACGCTCGCAAGCCTCGGACGCGATCAGGTAACTACACTGCGTGAAGGCGATCTGGTTGAAATCGTTGACGACGCGAGCGAGCTTGGACCAGCACGAGGTCATCTCACGAACCTCACAGCGGATCCGAATCCGGATACGTTTACCGTCACGCTTGCTGACAGTTTGCCTCCAGGTTTCGGCGTGACCTCAGGTGTGACGAGTCCTCCGACAAGTGTTACTTCGCCTCCAGCACCGGGGGGCGGCGGTCACCTGATTCTGCGACGTTGGGATGGTCAGGGCATCGCTCAGGCCGTCTTCAATGAAACGACAACTCCGCAGTTGAATCTCGGCGACGGCGTTCACATCCGATTCGGTGGATCGAATTTGCAGCCGGGCGACTACTGGCAGTTTGCGGCACGCAGCATCGACGGTTCGATCGAGGTTTTGAACAATGCGCCGCCGATGGGAATCACGCGTCATCGCTGTGCCCTCGCGCTCGTGCGTTGGGGACTGCGGGTAGTTTTGAACCTCGATACGATCGCGGCAATTCTTGCCAACTTCCCGGCCGTTATTGCAGAGCTCCGGCAAACCGGTCAAAGAGAATTCGATGAAGAAGAGGTAGTGCAGGCAGCAATACGAGTGGGTTTGCCGGCAACTGCAATCGCCTCGATTCGCCAAATTTTAAGAGCATCTGCCGGGCGTGGTACGAGAACGTTCGGCATGAGAGTGCTCGAAGACTGTCGCGAGCCGTTCCGGCCGTTAACCGATCTTCCCGGACCAGAAGACGGACTTCATGTAACTCAGGTTGCATTTGCCGGTAACGGTGCGCCGTTACTGAACGATAGCGACGTGCAACTGGACGCGTTCCTCGACGGCATAAATATTTTGTGCGATGGGAATGTTGATCCGGGCAGCATCAGCCGCCCGACCTGCTTCGTCACGGTCGAAACTCCAGGTACACAATTTACTGCTGCACCAATCGGAACGTCGTATCAGACGTTGGTATTGGGAGCGAATGTCGGCGCTGCGGGCAATACCATTTCGTGGCAACCGGATCAACGCCTGGATCCTTTGCTGCGACAGCTCGTCAACTCAACGCCGCAGGGTGATCGAGGTGTTCTCACGCGGTTGACGTTGAAGGGAAATTTCATCTGGGATCGCGACAATGCGAATCGCTTCCTGGATGGCGAAGCATTCGGAGTGCAGCAACCGAATTCGAACAACACGAGTCTGCGTTTGCCAAGTGGTGACGGTATACGTGGTGGTGATTTCGAAATGTGGTTCTGGCTCGCGCGACCACTCGGTCTCAGCTCGCTGGTGGTTAACCCGCAAACCGTGATCGCGGGCACGCCTTCGCAAGGTACGGTAACGCTAAGCGGGCCTGCGCCTGCTGGTGGGTTGGTTGTCAGTTTGACGAGTTCGGCTACTAACCGGGCGACAGTGCCGCCTACGGTTACGATCCCTGCGGGCAACACGAGCGCGACGTTCCCGATTCAGACCATCCCTGCACAACAGGGGCCTGTGATTATCGGCGCCAACGTTGCCGGTGTCAGCTTCACGGCTACATTGAATCTGGTGCGTTTGGTTTCGTTGGCAGTTAATCCGAATCAAATTGGTCCGGGCCAGCCGACAACCGGGACGCTCACGCTCAGTGGTCCAGTACCAACGGCTGCGGTTGTGAATCTTTCGGCTTCGAATCCGCAGCTTGTAATAGTCCCGCCAACCGTGACGATTCCGCCGAATACGGCGGCGTTCAATTTCGCGATCCGGTCGACACCGGTCGCGGGCGAGATATCAACTACGGTGAATATCACGGCCACTCTGTCCGCAGTGACTGTGGCGGCACCGTTAGTGCTGATCAGGATCACGTAGAGAGTTATCCACAGATTACACAGATTGATTAAATGGAATCTGCGTAATCTGTGGATGAAGTGTTCAATGAAGACGCTCGCTGACTTTCACAACATACACGCTGGTTCAACCATCGTCGTGTGTGGTTGTGGGGAGTCGTTGAATGAACTGACTGAACCGGAACGCTTCATCACGATCGGCGTCAATGATGTTGGCCGCAACTTTCAACCAAACTATCTCGTCGTCGTTAACCCGCGCGATCAGTTTAGCGGCGACCGCTTCACATTCGTCGAAAACTCCGAAGCCGATTATCTCTTCACGCAACTCGATCTCGGACTCGCGCGCGAAAACGTAGTCACATTTAACCTCGGCACAAACGGCGGCACCGATCTCTCGGATCCAACTATCCTGCACTACACGCAGAACTCGCCCTACGTCGCTCTTTGTCTCGCGGTTCACATGGGTGCGAGCCGGATCGGACTCATCGGCGTCGATTTCACTGACAATCATTTCTTCGCGCCAACGGGCAATCATCCGTTGCTGGCGCATTTACCTGTCATCGATCAGCAGTACACGGATCTCTTCGCCGCGATCCGGGCGCGCGGTGTTGAGGTCGTCAATCTCAGTTCCCAGAGCCGGCTCGCAGCTTTTCCAAA
>DASTVU010000163.1:0-3475 GCA_035758935.1 Pyrinomonadaceae bacterium
CGCAACGATTCCTATGGTTTTCATCTTGTTCAATACTACTCCGCGACAACGCTGTTTCAAAGGCTTGTCTCAGAGGTGAGGACGTCACACTTGGACACCGTCAGTACCGTCCGCGATAGCGGATGGGTGCGGAGTCTTTTAGTGATTGAGTGCCAGCGGCGCACCCATCCGCTACCGCGGACGGTACTGACTGTGTCCAAGTGTGGGTTTAAATTTTGAGGCCAAGCC
This sequence comes from Pyrinomonadaceae bacterium, assembly GCA_035758935.1. Classification (GTDB taxonomy): domain Bacteria; phylum Acidobacteriota; class Blastocatellia; order Pyrinomonadales; family Pyrinomonadaceae; genus PSRF01. The sequence continues at coordinate 229 of DASTVU010000163.1, forward strand.
TCAAAGGACCTAGAATGGCGTAGACGCGTCTCAAAAAAAATGAAGTTACCCAAATTACTAACCAGAGTCTTGCCGACAATCAACCGCGCGCAACAGTGCCCCGCATGTGGACAAGCGTTCGCGTGTGAGATCAACTTGAATGGTTGTTGGTGCAGCGAAGTCAAACTCAGCACAGAAACGTTGCAAGCACTACGAGCCAAATACAACGGCTGTTTGTGTCGCGCGTGTTTGGAAAGCGCCGAAGCGAGTGAAGGTGAGCATTGAGAATTGTTTCTCTACTTTTTATGCTAACTGTCCTCGCAGTACCTCGTTGGACCACGCAAACCAGCGGTGTCACGGCTCGGTTGCGGGGTGTTAGTGCGGTGAGTGAGCGGGTGGCGTGGGCCAGTGGCTCGGGATCGACTGTGCTGAGGACAACTGATGGCGGTCAGACGTGGCAGAAACTCACAGTCACTGACGAGACACTCGACTTCCGCGACGTCGATGCGATCGATGCTCAAACTGCGTACATACTCAGCATCGGTAACGGCGCCGCTTCACGAATTTACAAGACCACTGACGCAGGCAAAACGTGGAAACTGCAGTTCAAGAACAACGACGAGAAAGCATTCCTCGATGCAATGTCGTTCTGGGACGCAAACCATGGCATCGCATTCGGCGATTCAGTCGATAAACAATTCTACATATTGACTACCGCTGACGGTGGGAACACTTGGTCGCGTGTTCCACCTGAGAATCTGCCACCCGCACAGGAAAACGAAGGCGCGTTTGCCGCAAGCGGCACCAACATCGCGCTCTTCGGCAAGTCGCACGCCTGGATCGGCACGGGCGCCGCGGCTAAATCACGCGTCCTGCGAACCTCAGACGGTGGCCGCTCATGGCAAGTTGCAGACACTCCACTCGCTTCAGGACAATCGTCCGGAATCTTTTCGATCGCCTTCCGCGATGCGAAGCATGGCGTCGTCGCAGGCGGTGATTACAGAAAGGAATCAGAGGCAGTCGACAACCTGGCTGTGACCAACGACGGTGGAGCCACCTGGAAGCTCGTCAAAGGGTTGTCAGGCTTTCGCTCAGTTGTGGCTTATGTTCCGGGAAGTAAGACGCTGATCGCGGTTGGCCCATCCGGCGGTGACTATTCAATAGACGACGGCCACACCTGGACCACGATCAACGGTCCCGGCTTTGATACGTTCAGCTTTGTACGCGGCAAACGAACTGGCTGGGGAGCAGGCGCCAAGGGCTCACTCGGCAAGCTGGAATTCTCGAACTAAATCCGTCCTCAATCCGCGCAGATCCGCGTTACTGTGCTTCCTGACTTTTCGCCACGACCTTCACATACTTTCTAATCGCATCGTCGAGATTTCCTGCTCGCATCCAACTAAAGCCCGTAGTCTGATAACGCACGATTCCTTCGTGATCGATAATGATGTAAGTGGGATACGCACGTATGTTGAATGCGTTCAGGATTTTTCGATCCTTGTCCCGGTACTGAGGCCACGTCATCCGGTTCTTTTCAGTGAACTCGCGCCACGTTTGCTCGTCGCCGTCGGAGCTGATTCCGATCAACACAAACGAGGGTTCCTTGGAATACTTTTTATTCAGGTTGCGGAGGTCGGGCACCGACTCTACGCACGGAGGGCACCACGTACCCCAGAAATCCAGGAGCACCACTTTACCCTTCAGATCATCAAGCGAGATGTACTCTCCCTGGAGCGAAGTGAACGAAAAATCGGGAGCATAGTTCTCACGAGCGCGACGCGGATTCTCCGCCAGCTTTCGTGCCATTTCGCTGAAGCCGCCTCGGGGTTGCAACTTGAGATACTCCTTCATCACTGCAACGCCTTCGTCGTCGCGATTCAACTGCATCAAGACCACGGCGAGATTGTAATGAAGTATTGGTGATGCACCGGGAATGGCGAGGCCCTGGCGAAACACAGCTTCCGCAGCCGCCAGCTTCTTTTGATCCTTCTTATCCGCCGACGCCTGTAGTGCGAGGCCCTTGTTGTTGTACGCCTTCAGCAGCAACTGCTTGTCGCCGCCGGCAAATTCAAACACCCTGTCAGCGGCGTCGATCACATTCTTGTAAGCTTCCAACATCAGGTATGTTTCCGACATCCAGCTGTAACACTCACCACACTTCTTATCGCGCATCTCGTTAGCGCGCTTAAAACTCTTCAGGGCGTCGTCGTACTTCCGCTGGCGAAAGAGGCGCTTACCTTCGTCGAGCTCGTCTTCAAATGTCGGGTCCTGGGCCGATATTCGCGGCGAGTCGAGCAGCGCGAGCGAAATCATGGCGGTAAGTAAAACGAGGAATAGCGTGAGACGACCAGTTCGGGTAGTCAGCATGGTCCGATCCTCCAGGTGAAGCGCATGATAGCACCAGTTTTCGGTCCGCGTAATCTACAAAACGGGGTAAGCTGTACGCATGACTGAGAATAATCAAACCTGCCCGTGTGGTTCCGGTGCTAACTTTGCTGTTTGTTGCGAGCCAATCATCAACGGCACGCGTGAAAGCCAAAAAGCAGAGGAGTTGATGCGCGCACGTTACTCGGCTTTTGTGATGGGCGCCATCGACTTCATCGTTGCCTCGACTCATTCGCGCACGCGTAAAGAGATCGACCTCGACTTTGTACGCGAATGGTCGGAAACATCAACCTGGCACGGACTCGAGATTCTTGAGATCAAGGATGTTAATGAAAACAAAGCATTCGTGTCGTTTGAGGCCCGGTTTACGCAGAAAGGTGAAGACCTTACGCACCGTGAGAAAAGTGTGTTTGAACGGGAAGACGGGCAATGGCGGTTTGTGACCGGTGACGAGTTGAAGAATCCGACGGTAAGGTATGAGACACCGAAGCCAGGCCGCAATGATCCCTGCCCATGCGGATCTGGGAAGAAGTACAAAAAGTGCCACGGTAATTGAGCGCCGCCATGGAGTGCGCCAACTTGTTGGCGCTTTAGTATTTTTACCAAAGCGGTGACAAGTCACCGCACTCCAAGGAGGGACGCTTGACAGGAAGTCGTATGATCTAATTACCCCAGACAGGCAATTAGATCAGGAGATACAAATGAAGTACGCAGTGGCAGCAAAGATTAATAATGAAGAAGAGGTGATTGAAACGCGCGCGGACGTGCAGCAGCCGCAACCCGGCGACGAAGGGTTGCTCGATGCCTATTCGCGGGCGGTTATTGAAGCCGCGGAGAGAGTAAGTCCTTCGGTTGTTTATATTCAGGTAACAGCACGGTCGAA